>JBBKXR010000070.1:0-15996 GCA_037969585.1 Verrucomicrobiales bacterium | reverse complement strand
CTCGGAAGCCCTGGTGACGACCACCAGACCACTGGCGGGCGTCACCAGGGCTTCCGAGATATTGGCAGCCAGCTTGCCTGGATCACTACCTCCGGAAATACCCAGAGTTTGGAACGCCTTAATCATGCCCGAGACGGTTCCGAGCAGCCCGATCATCGGCGAGGCCTGAGCGATAACCGAAAAGTAACCCACCCACGACATGTAGCCGGGCATTTCCTTGCCGGTGAAATCGGCGATTGCATCCTCGACGTGCTCACGACCGAGAGTCTCTGGATCGGTCGCGTCGACGTGCGGCAACGAACTGGCCATCATCCGGCCGTAAAACGAAGCACTGTCGGCCGATTCTTCGATGGCACTGCGAACGCGAACGTCAGCCATGTTGGCGAGCACATTCTGGCGCAACGCCGTTGGAAGGAATTTGCCCTTGGTCAACTGCATGAAGTTGTAAACCATCAGCGTGATCATCGCGACCGACAGCAAACCGAGCGGCCACATAGCCCAACCACCCGCCTGGATCAGAGTCCACAGCGTGGTCGGGGCCTTTGCCGCTTCGTCACCTTCATCGGCGCCGCCGCCAGCATCGGCGGCCGGAGCGGCTGCGGCTGCATCTGCACCGTCAGCCTGAGCAAAAAGCTCGGGGCCCGCTACAGACACCGCCATAAAAATTGCGGCGACGATCCAGAAATACTTCGAAAGGGAGAAAGACTTGATGACTGACATATTCACTAGACGGTTAATTGGAGGAACTTGATTCCGAGTGTTCTGTAGATCGTAAAAACAAAGGCTTCTGTAAAGCAAAAAGCGCAGGAGTCCGTCGCTTTTCGGTGAGCGGTCGATGACTTTGCAGCCCTTTTAACCTAGACGGCTAAGCTGCTAGGCAGTTGTTTCGACGCCTTCATCAGCACTGGCGACCCGTTCACTCTTGGTTAATTGCAGGAACAAATCTTCCAGGCCGGCGTCGCCCTCACCGGGTGACAGCGACTGAAGTTCACTGAGCGTTCCGAGAGCCTGCAGCCGACCATCGTTGATAATCCCGATCCGGTCAGCGAGCTCTTCCGCGACATTGAGCAAATGGGTCGACATGAACACGGTTACTCCCGCCTCACTGCGCGCCTTGAGCTCTTGCTTTACCACCCTTGCGTTGCGTGGATCGAGGCCGACCATAGGTTCGTCGATGATGATGACTTCCGGTTCGTGGAGTAGAGCCGAGGCGATTGCCAGGCGCTGACGAGTCCCATGACTGAGATTTTCGATGCGCTGAGCAGCGTGAGCATTGAGGTCAAACTGCTCGAACAGGGCACCGGTTTTTCTGGCCGCTTCACCGCGCTCAACGACGAACAGATCGGCGATGAATTCCATAAATTCGCGCGGGGTCAGCTTGTCATAGAACTCGGCAACGTCCGGCACATAACCAATCCGACGCTTGGCCTCCATCGGCGATTCGCGAATGTCGTATCCACAGATCGACGCACGTCCCCCGGTGGCGTGAAGCAAGCCGGTCAGCAATTTGATGGTCGTCGTCTTTCCCGCCGCGTTGGGGCCGAGAAAGGCGAACAGTTCACCGGGTTCGATACGCAACGACAGGTCATCGAGCGCAAGCAGCGGCCCGTAGCGCATGGACAGATTTTCAGTAAGGATCATCGCAGGGGGTTACTATTTCGCTATCGGGGCCGCATCTTCTTCTGACCAATGTTCGGGAACCAGCACTTCGGCGAGTGCAGAGTAGCCAAAAGGCGCGTCGAGTTTCACCGGACGTCCGTCCTCACCTATATACAGCTTCACCGTCGTTTCAGGATCGCCGGTTCCGAAGGTCACCAGATAGACCGCCATCGGCCGACCTGAGATCTTGGTCCGACCAAATGTCGAGGTAACCGTCAACCCTGCCTCGTCGAGACGACTTTTTATATTCTCCGCCATTTCCGGACTCGACACTGCACCTACCTTGGAATCCAAGCCAATCGAGGAAAGCCAGGGCTTCAGTTCCTCGCCGAGCAATGCCATCGCTGCGGACGACATGGGAAACGGCATCATGCCTACGCCGAGCCCGCCCTGACTTGGTCCAGTCAACTGATCGATCGATCCATTAAAGTCAAAAAGAGTCACGGCATTCATGACTACCTGCGCCTTTAGTTGTTGCGACTGCCGGTTGTAGCCAAGTTCGACCTTGGCGTTCTGTTGGCGGAGTCTCAGCACCACCTCGCCACTCGAAAACTGATAGTCGTCACCGAGCCCGACGTTGCCAGTCCAGATAAGGCGATCCTGTCGAATTACCGCGGTCGAATCGGCATCGCCGCCTGTTTTGCTGTCGCGGTGGAACTCAGTCAACGAACCCGTCGATGACAAAAAGCGAGCACCCGCCGTGGTTGAACCATCACTGGCCTTTGTGCGGGCATCACTGGCGCTGATTCTCATTTGACCGATCCGATGGTCATCCTGCAGCACCACCATCTCGGCCGACTCGTGCCAATTGACGAACATCGCATCCATCACTTCGCGCAACTCGACGGTGACGAAACGCGACTCGTCGGGAAACCACGTGCCGCGCACCAACCAAGCGGTCGTCGACAGCCAAAGTGCCACTACAGCGACCTGCACAATGCGAATCATCGGTGGGCGCGTTTGCGGCGAAGCGCAGGGTTGATTGAAATGCTCGACATTTAACGATAGGCAGAACACATATCTGCTAGCAACGCCACCGTACCACGCCAATGTCAGCCAACGCAACTCCTGTCGTCTACAATCGCAAAAACCCCTGCGTGTTCCGTTTACGCGAGACTCACCTTCTGACCGAAGGGGGTTCCGAGAAGGATACCCGCCACTTCGAATTCGATCTTTGCGGGACCGGCCTGACCTTCGAGCCCGGCGATTCACTGGCGCTTTTCTCCAGCAACTGCCCCGATTTAGTCAGCGATATTCTCGATGCCCTCGGCTTCAGCGGTGACGAGGAAGTTCTCGATCCTGACAAAAACACAACGACAATTCGCCAGGCGCTGACCGATAGCTGCGCGATCACCGCACCGGACAAAAAATTGCTGGCGGCGATCTGCGAACGAGCCGCTTCAAATCCCGCCGCCGCGGAACTTTTACCCATGCTCGCGCCGGAAATGAAGCAGGTGCTTGCTGATCATCTTTGGGGGCGTGAGACCATCGATTTCCTACTGCAGTTTCCCGAGGCAAAATTCGAACCTCAGGAATTTGTCAGCCTGCTGCGCAAACTGGTGGTGCGACTGTATTCTATCGCCTCGAGCCTGACGCACTCACCCGATCAGGTTGATCTTACCGTCGCGACGGTTCGCTATCATAGTTTCGGTCGGGATCGCAAAGGCGTGTGCTCAACATGGCTCGCAGAGCGGCTCGACATCGGCAAGGACGTGAGTGGCTTCATTTCTCCCGGCAAAGGCTTCCGCCTTCCCGACCCCGACGAGGATACGCCGGTGATCATGATCGGTCCCGGTACCGGCATCGCTCCGTTCCGTGCTTTCCTGCAACATCGCAAGGCTACCGACGCCAAGGGCAAGGCCTGGCTGTTCTTCGGTGAGCAGCACGAAGCCACCGAGTTCTTTTATCGTGAGGAGTTTGAAGAAGCACTCACCTCCGGACTGCTCGAGCGCATGACGACCGCGTTCTCGCGGGATCAGGACTACAAAATCTACGTCCAGCACCGCTTGCTGGAATGCGGCCCCGATATTTGGAAGTGGCTCGAAGACGGTGCCATCATCTACGTTTGTGGTGACGCAGCACGGATGGCCGGTGACGTCGATGAAGCCCTGCACAAAATTGTCGAAGAACACGGTGATCGAAGCGAAGCGCAAGCCGCCGAGTACATCGAATCGATGCGCCAGGCAAAACGCTACCGCCGCGATGTCTATTGATCGAATGGCGAGAGAATTGAGGATAGCAAATTTCCCTAGACCAGCATGTCCGAAGATCACCCCGAAATTTTAGAAGCTTCTCCGGTCCGCCGCATCGGTCTCTACGGTGGCAGTTTCGATCCAATCCACATGGGGCACATCGCACTCGCCACGCAGGCCCGCGAACTTGCGGAACTCGACACCGTGGTTTTCGTGCCCTGTTTGCGCTCTCCTCACAAAGACAAGCCGACCGTTGCCAGCAACAAACAGCGCGAGGCGATGATCATGGAAGCCATCGAAGATCTCGACTGGGCGCAAATGTCGACCATCGAGATAGACCGCGCCCCTCCGAGCTACTCCTGGGAGACGGTCGAGTATTTCGCTGCCGAGCACCCCGAAGCTGACCTCTACTGGATTCTCGGCACCGATCAGTGGGAGAAAATCGAAACCTGGGCCCGGCCGGGCATTCTCTGCGACCTGTTGACCTTCATCATTGCCACCCGCAATGACACCCCGGTTCGGGATCGTGCGGACTGGAGTCAGATTACGCTGCCCTTCGATCACCCGGCGAGCTCCACCGCCATTCGTGCGGGTCGTGGCGAACAAAATTGGCTGCCAGAATCAGTCGTCGCTTACATCGCCGAGCACGCCATCTATGGCTGAAGCCAATCAGCAACTCTGGAAGATTCGCATCGACACCGGTGGCACCTTCACCGACTGCCGAGCCCTGGCACCTGGCGATACAAAACCTCGCCTCGTCAAACTCCTATCATCCGCAAAGCTACGCGTGGCGGTTACCGAGTGGATCGATACGGATGCTAAACGCTGCCGGATCGAGTTGCCTGCTTCGTGGTCCGTTGCCGACAGTTTCTTCGTCGGTTTTGCTCATCAGGAAAATCTGGTGACGGATTGGCACCGCGAGAGCCAGACCCTGACATTCGAGCAGGCGTTTCCCCGCCCCTTGCCTTGCACGCTAGATCTCTATACCAGTGAACCGGCGCCGGTGATCGGTGTTCGACTGCTCACTGGCACCGCTCCTGGCAAAACGTTTCCGCCACTCGAACTTCGCCTGGCAACCACTCGTGGCACCAACGCTCTGCTTGAAAACAAAGGCGCAAAAGTCGCGTTATTCATCACACGCGGCTTCGGCGATCTGTTACACATCCGCGATCAGCGCAGACCGGATCTATTCGCACTCGAACATCGGCGACCTGAGCCGATCCCCTCCGCATTCATCGAAGTCGATGAGCGACTCGACGCCAACGGTTCGATACTGCAACCCCTTGATCTCGACTCACTGAGTTCCGCTGCGCAAAAGGCTGTCGCTCGCGGCTGCGATAGCGCGGCGATCGCTCTTCTACACAGCTATCGAAATCCCGTTCACGAACTCGCTATGCGAGAACATTTGCTGAAACTGGGATTTCAAAATGTCTCCCTATCTTCCGAGTTGGCACCGCTGATCAAAATTCTTCCGCGTGCTGAAACGGCAGTCATCAATGCTACGCTGACGCCAATCATGCACCGCTTCGTTGATGACATCAGCAAAGCACTAGGACCCGACGCTAGACTGCTGATCATGACCAGCGCCGGCGGACTGGAAACTCCCCGGAATTTTCATCCCAAAGACAGTCTATTTTCCGGACCGGCTGGTGGTGTCGTCGGGGCCGCCGCGGCAGGTAAACAGGTGGGTTTTGACAAACTGATCACCTTCGACATGGGCGGCACATCAACTGATGTCGCGCGCTACGATGGCAATTTTGTTTACCAGTTCGATCAACGCGTCGGTGACGCCACCCTTTTGGCACCCGCACTGAAGATTGCCACGGTAGCCGCCGGCGGTGGATCGATCTGCTCACGCGATGAGACCGGTCTGCGCGTTGGCCCCGAATCCGCTGGCGCAGATCCCGGCCCCGCCTGCTACGGGCAGGGAGGCCCGCTGACTATCACCGACGTCAATTTGCTGTTGGGCCGCATCGATCCCGATAATTTTGGCATTCCGTTAGGCGCCGAAAATTTGCAAGCCGCGGAACGTGCAGCACTCAACCTGCAGGCTAGCGGTGATTTGATCGATCCAAAGTTTCTCGAAGGACTCTTGGAGATCGCCATCGAACAGATGGCTGACAGCATTCGTGAAATATCGATTCGCGAAGGTGCAGATCCGGCTGACTACGCGCTGCTCGCGTTTGGCGGCGCCGGGCCACTACACGCCTGTGCTATCGCGGAACGGCTCGGCATTGGCACCGTTCTGGTTCCAGCCGAGGCAGGAATTCTCAGCGCCTTCGGCCTGCACCATGCCGTCGTCGAGCGATTCTCAGAACGACAGGTTCTGCAAAGTCTCGACGACGTCAGCGACCAGCTTGCTGACATCCTCAAAGCTATGGCCCGTCAGGCATCTGCCGGGATTAACAAGAACAAGGTTGAGATCAGGCGTCGCATTGCCGAACTCCGGCTCGCCGGGCAGGATTCGACATTGTCGGTCGAAATACACGATCCCCATCACGTGGCTGCTGATTTTCGCGAACGCTACGCTGAGGTGTTCGGTTACCGACCGGATTCCGAGCGAGAGATCGAGTTGGTGGCGCTTCGGGTCGTGGTTTCCAATGCAGTGATCGATGCTGAAAACTCATCAGCCGACGTCCGGCGATCGGTGCATGGAGAACGCATGCTCTGCGGAAACGAAGTCACGGGTCCGGTGCGTATTCAAGATACGTTCTCGACCTGTTGGCTGGCGGAAGGATGGACTGCCAGCGCGAGCTCCGACGGCAGCCTGATCATAACCCGCAAGCAAGTTTCCGATGTCTCAAAGGTCGCGCGACCGACAGCGATTCGTCACGAACTTTTCCGCCACCGCTTCGGCACGATCGTCGAAGAGATGGGCGCGAAGCTGGAACGCTCTGCGGTTTCGACCAACGTCAAAGAGCGACTCGATTTTTCCTGTGCCCTGCTCGATGCTGAAGGGCGATTGGTGGTCAATGCACCGCACATTCCCGTCCACCTCGGTGCCCTCGGTGAGTGTGTCCGGCGTGTCGCCGCAGTTCATCGATTTCGCCCAGGCGATATGATCGTCACCAATCACCCTGGCTTTGGCGGTTCGCATCTGCCCGACGTAACGGTGATCTCCGCGGTGTTTGACAAAGATGAGCATTTGGTCGGCTACATCGCCAATCGTGCTCACCATGCCGAAATCGGCGGCATATCCCCAGGATCGATGCCTCCAGCAGCGACTTGCCTCGCCGAGGAAGGCGTGGTCATTACACCGACCTTACTTTTCGATCGTGGTACCCCGCAGCTGGAATCCGTTGCCAAGCTGTTGACGGAAAGCCCTTACCCGACTCGGCATCTCGACGACAATCTGGCAGACCTGAATGCACAGGCCGCCGCCAACCGAAGTGGGACCGACGCACTTTGTTCATATCTGAAACTGCATGGACGAAGAACGATCCAATCAGAATTCGCGTACCTCGCCAGTGCCGCTGCTGACGCCTTGGGAGAGCAAATCGTAGAAAGCGGTTTCAACTCGTCAACGGCAGAGCAGCGTCTCGACGACGGCACGTTAATCAAAGTTCAGGCACAGTGGAAAAATGGCTGCCTGTGCATCGACTTTTCTGGCACTGCTGAACGCCATCCCGGAAACCTCAACGCTACACCCGCCATCGTGCAGAGTGCGCTGCTCTACGTGTTGCGACTGTGGATCGGTGGCAGCCAGCATCTTCCGCTCAACGAAGGGCTACTCAGTCACATTGAACTGGTACTGCCGCGCTGCTTTCTAAATCCGGAGTTTCCTGCAGATGCCAACGCCTGCCCCGCGGTCGTAGGAGGCAATGTCGAAACCAGCCAGCGCCTCGTCGATACCTTGGTGCAGTTGTTTGGCTTGCAGGCGGCGAGTCAGGGAACCATGAATAATTTCATTTTCGGCGATGACGAGTTTGGTTATTACGAGACCATCGGCGGTGGCGCTGGAGCAGGTCCTGGTTACGACGGTGCGAGCGGACTGCATACACACATGACCAACACCTCGATCACCGATCCGGAGATTCTGGAACACCGTTATCCGGTGCGCTTGCGACGCTTTTCACTTCGTTCAGGGTCAGGTGGTCGAGGGCAGCATCACGGTGGAGATGGGTTGATTCGAGAAATCGAATTTCTGCGTGACCTCGATGTTTCTCTACTGACTCAAAATCGATCACAGGGTGCTGAGGGGATGGCCGATGGCGAGCCTGGAAAACCCGGGCGACAGATCCTGACGCAACCAGAATCTGAGAGCCAACGCCTCGAATCCATCGCCGCGTTTCACGCTAAGCCTGGCGCCGTTCTTCGTATCGAAACACCGGGCGGCGGCGGCTGGGGAAAACCTGCCGCTAGCCGTGCCGCCAAGTCATAAAGCAGGTGCGAAATCCCGGTGTGAAATCGTCGGGACGCGCGGCCATCCATTCGTCGATCAATTCCAGTGGAAAGTAGCGCCCTCCGGCGATCTCACTTCCATGAGTGCGAATCTTTCCAGACGGTCGGCAAGCAAACAGTTCGACGAACTCCTGATCGGTTTCGGGACCGGCGGGAAGCTTGAGTAAACTCTTGAGCGCCTCCTTCGGCGAAACCTTCAGTTCCTCGTCGAGTTCACGAACGGCGGCATCCGCGTAGCTCTCTCCGGCATCGAGATGCCCGGCGGCGCTCGACCCCCAACATCCCGGATGAGTGTCTTTGAGATGTGAGCGAAGGCTTAGGTAAAGTTCGCCAGCCTTGTTAAACACGAACATATGTACCGCCCGGTGCAGCAGGCCCTCGGCGTGAACTTTTCCGCGTTCCGCTTGGCCGGTCACCTGATCTTGCTCATCGACGACGTCGAAAATTTCAGTAGCTGACTGTGCACCGGCCTTACCAGGATGGTCGTCGACAAGCTCGGAGAGGATCACCCATTGTTCGACACTCAACTGTTCGGCACGAACGGTTTCGGGAACGTCGATGGTTTGGCAAATCGCGGTCCACTCTTCACCGTCGAGTCCAAGATTTTTACGCAACTGTTTGCGGCGCTGAGAAAAGCCGCGCGAGACCAGGCGATCGAGAGCTTCACCGCTGAATGGAGGGAATTTCCCCGCCGCCTGCGGTTCGAACAGCAGGATGGTCGAGTCAACGGCGGGTCGAGGAAAGAAAGGTTCCGGTCCGACGGTCTTCAAACGTCGAATGTTCCAGCGAGCCTGTAATCGGACACTCATCGCACCGTAGGCGCGAATCGTGTGATCAGCGCAAAGTCGGTCGCCGACTTCCTTTTGGACCATGATCACCGCACGCTTAACCGGCGTTGGCACGTCAAGAAATGTGCGCAAAATTTCGCTTCCAACCGAATACGGAAGGTTACCGATCAAGAGGCAGCCGCCACCGCGAAACCAGGGGCGAATGTCAGCTTGCACGGCGTCCATGTGGCGAACGTCGACGCGGGTATCTTCAGCATATTGGCAACCAAGAAGGTGCGCCAATCGCCCATCCTTCTCGATCAGCGTCAGGCTATTCCCCTTGTCTGCCAGAAACTGAGTGAGTGCTCCGAAGCCGGGCCCCACTTCGATCACGTCGTCGTCAGCCGTGATCTCCAGTTGATCGACGATCCAACTCGACAAGTCATCATCGGTCAAAAAGGACTGACCAAGCTTTCGACTCGGTTGCAGCCCAATTTTGGCGAACGCCGTCTTTAAATCGTCAACGGTCACAGCGCCTCCAATATTAGGTCGACGTGAGCATCCGGTTTTACTTTTGGAAAAACCGCAGAAATGACGCCGTCAGCATCGATGATAAAAGTGGTCCGTTCCGTTCCCCAGAACGTTTTGCCATACATCGATTTCTCCACCCAGACCGCATAAGCTTCGACGACGGATTTGTCTTCATCGCTGAGCAGCGGAAACGGCAGTTCGTATTTTTCGATGAATTTTTGATGTTTCTTCGGCGGATCAATGCTGACACCGAACAAGTGGGCCCTCTTCGACAACTCGGCCCAGGCATCACGAATGCCACAGGCCTGCTTGGTGCAGCCCGGCGTATCGTCCTTTGGATAGAAATACAGCACAACGGGTTTGCCGCGCAGATCGGCAAGCGTGACCTTGGCATCTTTGTCAAAATCGGCACCCACAACTGGCACGGTAAAGTTTGGCGCAGGGTCGCCGGGTTCGGGTCGGGTGTTAACCATGCCACCGCTATCGAACAGAACCGCGCCCGACTCAATCGGAAACTTCCGCGGTGGAACGTTTTGCCGAGACTTTGAAACTCGCCAAAAGTTCAAAAGCGCGACGGTGATCCCTGATAACGCCAGGGTCCGGGCGTTGTGGATTAATGCGCATTTCCAACTCGGACAGAGCAGCTCGAAGTTCCGCTCGAGCTTCATCGTCGTGTCCCTGTATTTGCAAAACGCGTGCTCGACGCACACGCCAAGACGCCTTTAATCGCGCTCCGGCAAGGCCACCATCGATCAACGGTAAGACTTCCGCACCACGCCCTAGATCGATACATGCCTCGATCCATGCGATGCGCAGAACCTCACTACCCGTCGACTCCCATCCCTGGCTCAGGCATTTCAGCCTTTGCGATTGCAGTTCGAGTTCGTCCAGAATCTCTGAACGTAACCAATAGGCATCAACGTCCTGTTCCGGCCAATTTAAAAATGCATCGTCGATAACTTCAAGTGCTTCGCGGGACGACCCCGCACTTCGCAGAGTTTGAGCGAGCAGTAAATGACAGACTCTCGCCTGACGGGAATCATCATCGCACTTCAACAACGCTGTCCGTGCAGCATGAACGGCTGATACTGGATTCCCAAGATCGAGAAAGACCTGTGCAGACTCACGCCAGACTGCCACCAAATCAGGATCGGCCTGCGTCGCGAGCCTCAAGTCGCGCGCCGCCCGGCTGGGTTTGTTGAGAATACGATATTCGATGGCTCGAGCTAGAAACGTCTCAGCCGTGCCACGCCCGGCATCGATGTCTCGAGTCAATCGACGAATCACTTCCGGCGGACCTTCGTGGCCGTGACAAGTGAGCAAGCCGATGTACAGGAGTAACACTCCCAGAAGCGCGGTCGTTTTTCTAGATCGGGAACAGATCACTTTGTCTGAATTAAATACGGATCGAGCGTGAAATCACTGCTGCCTTTGGAGGTATTGTGCCCCTCGATCGCGATCACATTTTTACCGATGCGAAACAGGTTAGTTTCGATCGGGAAGAAGCGCTCTTTGCGCCCTGCCTCGTGGGCGAGCACCCCCTTGGCCTTTTTGCCTGCTCCAAAATCGACACCGACTCGCAGTGCTTCCTTACCATTCACATAAGCAATGAATCCATCGTCGTAGCGCAAAGCCAAACCGAGTCCACCTGCGGCGAGCGCTTTTTCGCTGAGTTCAAAGTCACGCCGAATGCGCAGCATCGTGTAGTTGTTGCGCATGTCGTCGAGGACGGTTTCGTCGTCACCGTCACCGTATCCGAAGCCGGCTTTACCTGTTTCCCAAGTGCTTGAATCAAAATCTCGCCCGTACCAACCCGCACCATCGTCGGGGTTCTTAGTGTAACTCCAGGTATCACCTTGATCGATCACCGCTGTCGACTTGCCAGGCATTTCCTGACCTTTGACTTGAGTCATTGTCGGCGCATCAAGAGCAGCGGACGGTTGCCACGGGGAGGTGACCCGTTCAGGAATGACTTCGCCCTGTTTAACGATCGAAAATACATCCCGCTCGGCTCCCACCTTGTTGATCATCACTCCGTTCATCGTGTTACCTTCGATCGTTACCAGCAGACTTCCGTGCTCTGTCAGAATGCTGCGCATGACCGGCATGGTCCCCTTTCGTCGTACGCCGGTACCACCATTGCCGGCAACCACAGCAACCGTTCCTTGATTGGGATTTAATCCGCCACTCTTGCGATAGGCGCCGTCACCTTTCGGATCGCCATCGCCATCATCAAGGATGACGTTTTCGGCAGTGGTCGGCGTGGCGTAAGCGCCGTCGATCAGCATCGAACGCTCGTAGATATGCGAGTGCCCGCCGAGCACTAGATCGACGCCGGCACTCTCAAGCAGCGGCATGTAATTCTCATGCATTTCCATGAGTTGCAGCTCCAGATCACTGTCATGTGAGCCCTTGGTGTACGGCGGATGATGCCAGTAAGCGACCAGCCATTCTGCCTGAGTCTGCTCAAGGTCCGCTTTTAGCCACTGAGCCATCGGGGCGTCCTGACTGCGATCGAGATCGTGTGAATCGAGAACCACAAAATGCACCGGACCGTAGTCGAACGAATAGTAAGCCTCCAATCCCGATGCGACGCCACCGGCTTCGGCGCGAGTTGGACAAACGTAAGCGTCGTAGTAAGGGCCAACACCGGTGTCTCCTCGCGAGGTCTTTCCTTCGTGATTCCCCATCGCCGGCCAGCAAACCGTGTTTCGCAGCAGCGGTTCGTAGATAGCAAAGAACCGCTCGCCGAATTCAGCGTCAGTGCCACTGCCGTAGGCCATGTCGCCAACGTGCAGATACATATCGATGTCGACCTTCTTATCTTTGACGTAGTCGCGCATGGCATCGAAAACCGCGATCTGATCACTGCCGCCGGTACCTGAGTCACCGACCACCCAGAACGCCAGTGGCGATTTCGGAATCAACAGCTCCACAAGCGGGTTTGGCGCTGGATCAGGCTTGGGATGAGTTTCAAAGAAATATGTCTCACCTGCTTCGCCATCCGGAGTCAGGCGACGATCACCATCAAAGATGGCATACCAATACCTAGTGTCATGTTCCAGTCCTTGAATCGTGGTCTCGAACTGCCGAGTACCCTCCGGCGCACTGTGCAGCGGCATGCTTTCATCGCCACCGTTTTCGCCCAGCAGGCGTCGTACAATTACAAATTCATTCGCAATGATTTGGTCCAGATCATCGGCCTTTTTACCAAAACGAACCACCGGTGTCATCTCTGACGCGGTCCGCCACACGATCCGCATCGAACTGGGCGTCGCCAGCTGCAGATACGGCTGGCGGGTAAATTTCGACAGGTTATCGGCACCGACCGCAGTAGGCCAACCTCCCAGCCAGATAGCAGCTATGAGTAAGAGCGGAGCGAATGCAGGCAGCCTTGCTTGCCGGACACTATGATGCGGGTTTTGAGTCGAAAGCGTTCCAAATTTCATCGTTGCTTATCTAGACAACAAATCCAGATCGACGCCAGAGCGAATATACGCCGTCTCCCAATCGGACGTTGTCGAAAAGATCTATCGCTGGATCACCACTTCGTCGCCAAGTTCGGCGATGGAGTACATATCCTTGGCATTGCCTGCAGGCACTCGGATGCATCCGTGTGAAGCAGGATAGCTCGGCACATAGCCCTGATGCAGACCAAACGAACCACAGCTCAGGCGCAGGAAATACGGCATGCTCGATCCGTAGATCGTCGAATTCCAGTCACGATGTTTGTTGGTCACAACGTAGTGTCCAGGAGGGGTGCTGAAACCTTTTTTGCCAGTCGAAACTCGAGTCGTGAAGCGGACGACACCGTCCTCGTAAAACGTCGCTTTTTGCGAACTGAGGTCGATGACGATCTTGCGACCGTCTTTCTCGGTTTTGCCAAGCATGATGCGCATCATTTCCACATCCCCATACCATGCAGCAATGTTCACCGGCCACAGAGGATCACGTTTGGTGTAGGCCGAGGCTTTAGCACCTGCCCTTACCAGCGCCCGCGCCGCGATGTGATCTTTCTTCGCAGCTGCGACCATGAGCAGCGTGACGCCCCGGTCTGTTTGCAAATGATACTTGAAAGTCCGGCTGCCAAATTTTTCGCGAAATGCTTCACTCGCCGGCGAAGGTAGCGGCTCGTTGACAGCTGCTCCCGCTTTAATTAGCAATTCAGCGACTTCGCCGTTTTCATTGGCAATGGCCCAAGCGACCAAGCTCAATCCGTCCGGCGCGGGTTCGCCATCATACTTGGCGCCGTGCTCCAGTAGCGCCTTGGCCATTTCTCCTTTGCCAGCTACGATTGAGTGTGCCAGCCAAGTTCCGCCGTCTGGATGAGCGACATCTGCTTCAGCCCCATGGCTGAGCAAAATCGCCGCTGCCCTGGCTCTGTCATTGGCTAGTGCATAACCGATCGGTTCTGTTCCGTCTTTGTCTTTTTCACGAACGTCAGAACCATTCTTGATGACCAAGTTCAACAGCTCATCTTTGCCGCTACGCAGACTGGACCAGAGCATGCCTTCGCAATTGGCTCCATGACTGAGAATTAGATCCGCCGCATTCATATCACCAGCTTCGATGGCGACTTCGAGCAGGCGCACATCGGCTTGGTTACGAGCGTCGACCGGAGCACCGGCCTTGAGCAGCGATTCGACCATCTTCAGACTCCCCGATTGATAAGCAGCGTGAACCAATGCCGGATCTTCGACCGCTGCATCGCTTTTAATCAGCCGGTCCACAAAGTGCTTTCTCCCGTCGGCAATCGCTAGCGACAGAGGAGTGCGTCCATTACTATCTCCACGCGAAGCGTCGGCTCCACGGTCAAGCAAGAGATCGCACATCACCGAGTCGTCCAATTGGATGGCAGTCATCAGCGAAGTAGCGCCGCTTTCGGTTTGAATGTCAGGATCGGCTCCAGCCGCCAGCAACGCGGCCACCTGATCGTGATAACCCAAGCGAACTTGCTCGACCATCAACGGCTCCCCGCTCGGACTGTCGATAGACGCGTCGACGCCTGCATCGGCGAGCTGCGCCACCAGCTCGCCGCTCTGTATCTCCAAGGCCAAGGCCAGACATGTCTGACCGTCATGCGAGGCAACATTGGGATCGGCACCCGCGTCGAGCAAGTAGCCGAATAGCTTCATGTCGCGACTTTGCAGTGCCTCGATCAGAAGCGGCAATCCGGGCACCAACTCGACAGCTGGCTTGGCACCTGCAGCCAATAATTCCGTAGCTAATTCGTAGTTGCGTTCATTTAAGGCATGCCCAAGAGCCGTCCACGAAGCTTTCGAATCGGTAGCTTCCAATTTGGCTAAAACTGTAGGTTCAGCGAGCAAGAATCCGAGCGCATCGGTTGACCGTCTCTTCACGGCTGCGATCAAAGGCGTCTCTCCAGCCTCCGCTTTTTCGCCAAGGTCGACCCCCACCGTGCTGAGCAGCGTCAAGACAGATTGCGAATTCAATTTTGCAGCATCTACCGCACCATTCGCATCCGAACTGACATTCTGCAGAATCAATGCCCGATGAGCACTTCTCACCGGTTCGTTGTAGTACCGAATACAAAAAATCAACGCGCAGATGACCATCAGCAGGGCCACCAGCGTTAGCGGAAATTTACTTTTCGAACGAACCATCGGAACAAATGCGGGCAATTGAACGCAATGATTCCCTAGGCGAAGGCATTTTTCTACGCAATGATTTTCGTCGGGAATATGGAGATTTTATAAAAACTAATTACGAAAATTATGTTAAACACAATTTTTATCTACAGCACCGCTTTACGGTGATGTTTAGCCAAAATTACTTAGTAGAAATCCCAACGCCAGCCGAGTGAAGCCTCTCCGATTTTGGCCTCACGCTTCGGTCAGTCCAAGTCCAACTCGGGCTTGAAATCGGCGGCATGATAGGAACTGCGTACCAGCGGTCCCGATGCGACGTGCCGAAAGCCTTTCTCAACGGCGATTTCCTTCAATCGATCAAACATTTCGGGAGTGACATACTCGACTACTGGCAGATGTTTTACCGACGGACGAAGATATTGGCCCATGGTCAGAACGGTGACGTCATGCTCTCGCAGGTCATCCATCGCCTGCAGAATCTCCGGTTCACTTTCACCAAGACCAAGCATGATGCCACTCTTGGTCGCCACCTTGTATCCGAACTCGGCGGCCAGCTCTTTTGCCCGTTTTAACACGTTCAAAGAACGCCAATATTGAGCCCGCGATCGAACCAATGGTGTCAGGCGCTCGACGGTCTCGAGATTATGATTAAAAATGTGCGGTCGCGCTTCCATGACCAACCAGAGCGCATCGTCCTTCTCATTAAAATCCGGCACCAGGATTTCGATCGTCATATCGGGATTCACTTCCCTCACCGCCCTGATCGTGTCAGCAAAATGACAGGCCCCGCCGTCGGCGAGATCATCGCGCGCCACCGCCGTGATAACGATGTGATTT
>JBBKXR010000069.1:0-22977 GCA_037969585.1 Verrucomicrobiales bacterium | reverse complement strand
AAATGGCCTTATCGATGCGGCTCGTTTTTCACTGTTTGGAAAGCGTGCGACGACAAGATGATGAAGCCTGAAGAGACGCACTTTTATTTTATGGGAATCTGTGGCACGGCCATGGGATCGGTGGCGGCGGCGCTGGTGGAGCGGGGCTATCGGGTGAGCGGTTCGGATGCTCACGTTTACGACCCGATGAAGGGCTTTCTGGAAAGCCGGGGCATTGAAATTCTCAACGGTTATGATGCAGCCAACGTGCCGGAGGATGCGGATTACATTGTAATCGGAAATGCTCAAAGTCGCGGCAATGTCGAGGTCGAGGCAGTGCTCAATGATCGGCGGCGCTACATTTCGCTGCCGGAAGTGCTCAAGGAATTTTTCCTGAGGGATCGCTGCAATCTGGTGGTGTCGGGTACGCATGGCAAGACGACCACGGCGTCGATGCTGGCCTGGTTGCTGCAGTCGGCGGGCAAGGCGCCGAACTACATGATCGGTGGCATCCCGCGAAACTTCGGGCAGGGCGCGAAGCTCGGCGATTCGGAGTATACGGTGATCGAGGGCGATGAGTACGACACGGCGTTTTTCGACAAACGCAGCAAGTTCGTTCACTACCTGCCGGACTTTGTGGTGGTCAACAATATCGAGTTCGATCACGCGGATATTTTCGATGATATCGAACAGATAAAGAAGTCGTTCGAGCACATGCTGCGTCTGGTGCCATCGAACGGGCAGATCTGTGTGAATGGTGATGAACAGCACTGCCTCGATGTGGTGGTCAATTCGCATTCGCCGGTTAAGCGAGTGGGTTTTTCCGATGATTGTGATCGGAAGATCGAGGACGTGGAATACTCCGGCGGCGAGTCATCGTTCACACTCGATGGTGAGCGCTATTCGATTTCGATGGATGGCGAATTCAACGTACGCAACGCGGCGATGGCGGTCTGCGGAGCAAGATTTATCGGGATCGATCCGGATGCAGTGCGTGCCGGATTAGCGAGTTTTGAAGGCATTGCCCGGCGGCAGGATATTCGCGGTACGACCGCGCGGGGGATCACGGTGGTCGACGATTTTGGGCATCACCCGACGGCGATTCGTGAGGCTCTGATCGGCATGCGTCGCCGTTTTAATGAGGGGCGGGTGTGGGCGATTTTTGAACCGCGTTCCAACACTACGCGACGGGCTGTCTTTCAGCAGTTGCTGCCGGATGCGCTCAGTCATGCCGACGCGGTGTGCATTTCTGCGGTAGAGAATTTGGAAAAGGTTGCGGTTGGGCAACGTCTCGATCCGGAACGGGTGATGGAGGATCTGCGCAAGCTCGGCAAGCCTGCGTTTTACGAAGCGGACGCTGATGCCATCGTCGAACGATTGAAAGTCGAAGCGCAGGACGGTGACGTTATCATCGTGTTCAGCAACGGTGGTTTCGGCGGCATTCACGACAAGCTTCTCGCTGCCTTGTGAGCGCTGCCGAGCGCAAATTTCTGGCCAACCATGACGCGCACAACTATGCGGCGTTGATGGAGCGTTGGGGGGCAGTCGCGGAGGAAGCTGGATGGGAGGCCGTCATTCTCGCTGAGCATGGGGATTATCCGGTGGTAGGATTCCGTTCCCAGCAGAAGTGGGATGATGACCAGGGGCTTTACGTCAGTGCTGGCGTTCACGGCGACGAACCTGCAGGAGTCTGGGGGCTGTTGGAGTGGGCGGAGCAAAATGTGTCGATGCTCGGTCGGCGATCGGTGCTGGTTTTGCCGTGTTTTAATCCCTGGGGGCTGGTTGAGAATCGGCGCAGCGACCACGAGGGGCGCGATCTGAACCGGCTTTTCGACAAGGCGTCACTGGGGCTGTTCAAGGCGTGGCGGAAATTTGTCGGCAAGCGCAAGTTTCAGCTGGCGTTGAACCTGCACGAGGACTACGACGCGCAGGGAATCTACATTTATGAACTGGGACGTCCAGGTTGCGATTTTGGTGGGCCGATTCTGGCGAAGTGTCAGTCGATCATTCCCATTCAGCCGGGGACGCAGATTGATGGTAGTCCGTTCAAAAATGGCGTGTTGGTGCGCAAGAAAGACTTCGCCAAGATTGCTGATAAAAAGCTCGAAGGAGGCGGGGTGCCGGAGGCAATTTATCTGCGGATGAAGTGTGCGCAGGCTGCGTTGACTTTCGAGACGCCGTCAGAGTTTTCGCTCTACGACCGGGTGCGGGCGCAGCGCTGTTTTTTGGACGCGGCGCTGGCGGTGGTGGAGGAGAGTTAGAAAAGCAAAGGACGCGGAGGCGCGGAGAATCGCAGAGGCTCGCCCACTGATTGTTTAAACAGGATTTTCTAGATTCGCAGGATTTTCTCGTCCACTGGGACCGACGGGGTGGGCGGGCTAACGTGATCGTCCAATGGCAGTGGCATCGTGCTTCCAGCCGATGTTCTGGACGATCCGGTGAGACTGTGCGTCCCGCCAGTCAGGATCTGGACGGTAGATCGGCCAAAGCAAAGGGGATAGCCGGACTCATCCTCTGGACCCTTGGCGAAGGAGGAACGACGGTCCACGCTCTCGTCCAGTGGACGAGAGCGATTAAACCGAAAAACTGCGGCGATGCCGCGCTCGCTATTTCTGATACTTAGCGATCAGGTCTGTGACGACGTTGACATCTTCGAGTGTAGTGGTGTCGCCGGTTACTTCTTCGCCGGCGCAGATCTGCTTGAGCAGGCGGCGCATGATTTTGCCGCTGCGGGTTTTAGGCAGGGCTTCAGTGAAAACGATGTCGTCTGGCTTGGCGATCGGGCCGATGTCTTTGCCGACATGGGCGCGCAGTTCCTGCATCAGAGCTTCGCTCTCTTTGGCGCCGCCTTTGAGGGTGACGAAGGCGACGACGCCCTGGCCTTTGATCTCGTCAGGGCGGCCGACTACGGCGGCTTCGGCGACGGCTTTGTGGGCGACCAGTGAACTTTCGACTTCGGCGGTGCCGAGACGGTGACCGGAAACGTTGAGTACGTCGTCTAGACGGCCGACGATCCAGAAGTAACCGTCTTTGTCGCGGCGTGCGCCATCACCGGCGGTGTAGACGCCTTCGTAGTCGTCCCAGTAGGTCTTGCGATAGCGTGCGCGATCGCCCCAGATGGTGCGTAGCATGGATGGCCATGGCTTGCGAATGACGAGTTTGCCGCCTTCGTCGGGACCGCATTCCTGTCCGCTTTCGTCGAGGATGGCGGCGTCGACGCCGAAGAAGGGGAGGGTGGCGGTGCCGGGTTTGGTCGGGGTGACGCCGGGCAGCGGGGAGAGCATGATGCAGCCGGTTTCGGTCTGCCACCAAGTGTCGACGATCGGGCATCTTCCGGCGCCGATTTTCTTGTGATACCACATCCAGGCTTCGGGATTGATGGGTTCGCCTACCGTGCCGAGCAGACGCAGCGAACTGAGGTCGTGTTTGTCGGGAAATTCGTCTCCAGCTTTAATAAAAGCTCGAATGGCGGTCGGGGCGGTGTAGAAAATGCTGACCCCATACTCTTCGATGATCTGCCAGAAGCGACCGAAGTCGGGTTGGTTGGGGGCACCTTCATACATCAGCACGGTGGCGCCGGCGGCGAGTGGGCCGTAGACGATGTAGCTGTGTCCAGTGATCCAACCGATATCGGCGGTACACCAGTAGATGTCTTCTTCCTTGAGATCGAAAACGTACTTGGTGGTGCAATGGGCGCCGACAGTGTAGCCGCCGCTGGTGTGCAGGATGCCCTTAGGCTTTCCGGTCGATCCGGAGGTGTAGAGAATGAACAGTGGGTGTTCGCTGTCGAACCCAGCCGGGGGATTCTTTGCATCGACGTTTGCCATTTCGTCGTGATACCAAACATCGCGACCGCGTTTCATTTTGATGTCGTTCTTGCAGCGTTCGAGGACGATGACTTTTTCGACGCCTTTGGTAGCTTTCGACTTGAGGGCTTCGTCGACGTTGCCCTTGAGCGGAACGACTTTACCGCGACGCCAGCTGCCGTCGGAGGTGATGACGACCTTGGCACCGGAGTCTTCGATCCGGTCGGCGATCGAGTTGGCGCTGAAGCCGCCAAAAATGACCGAGTGCACAGCGCCGATGCGGGCGCAGGCGAGCATGGCGACGGCGGCTTCGGGAACCATCGGCATGTAGATGATGACGCGGTCCTTGCGCTTGACGCCGTTGGCTTTGAGCACGTTGGCGAACTTGCAGACTTCGCGGTGCAACTGGGCGTAGGTGATGGTGCGTTTATCGCCGGGCTCGCCTTCCCAGATGATGGCAGCTTTGTTTCGGCGTGGGCCATCGAGGTGACGGTCGAGGCAGTTTTCGGCGACGTTGAGTTTTCCGCCGACGAACCATTTGGCGAACGGCGGCTTCCAGTCGAGAACCGTGTCCCACTTCTTCTGCCAGGTCAGTTCGGAGGCTTCGCGAGCCCAGAATTTGTCGGGCTTCTCGATCGATTCTTTCCAGAGCTTTTTGTAAGTTGCCATCGAACCGACGTGGGCCTGTTTCGAGAACTCTTTGGAAGGAGGAAAGACGCGGTTTTCGTGTTGATGAGACTCGATTTTATTGGTCTTGGCTTTCGCGTTGGACTTCGACTTGGCGGTCTTTGGTTTACTCATGATGGGTCGGATATTGGGAAATTTGAATCGCTGCTGAATGCGATCGGCGACGCTAACAAGAAGTTTGCAGGTGTGCCAGTACCGAGTTTGCCCATGATGACGGTAGTTGGATTATCAGTTGGACCGGGGTGGGTTGGCAGGGAAGGGATGGCATCGCTACGGATACTGATCTTCATCAACTTTTGAATCAGCAAATTAATAACGAAATGTCGTCGTCATATTCGTAAGTGGCGATGTCGGCGTGGTTGGAAGAAACGCCTTACGCGGATTTTGCGCAGTGGATGCATGTGCAGAGTCTGGAGGAGACGGAACATGCGATGAAGTTTTATCGCTAATTGAACGATCGTGATGTGAAGGTGGAGTTGAAAGCGCTCGATCAACCGAGTTGCGATGACTCGGCGGTGGTTGAGGTATTTAAAGCGAGCCTGGCGCAGGAGCAGCGAGTGACGGCGCATATCCATGAGATCTATTCGAAGGCGCAGGAGGTGCGCGATCGCGAGACGACGACATTTTTAAACTGGTTCCTCGATGAGCAAGTGGAGGAAGAAAAGCAGGTTGCCGATATGATCGATCGCCTGGAGTTGGTCGGTCACAATCCGGTCGGGCTTTTGGAAATGGATTAGGAAGCGACGCAGCTGAAGCCTCTCGCGGTGCCTGCAGGGACGGCCGATGTCGGTGCTGGCACGGCATGAGGTGGGGCCGCTAAAGAGCGCTGATTGGCGGGGACGCTCGTCCACTGGACGGCTGTCGGGAGGTGACAGGATTCACAAGATTGGCAGGATCACGCTCGTCCAGAGGGACCGCTAGCTTGTCCTCCGTAGCCTTGGCGAAGGTGGCGTGGCGGTATCACACTCCCGTCCATGTTTGGTTGGTCGAGAGAATTGGCTGGAAGCGCCGTGCTATTTTCTGACCCCTGACCCCTGACCTCTGAAAAATTCCCATCTATTCAACTCAGCGCCTTGGCGAGATCGCGTCTGCCGATGATCTGCCACTCGCCAGGGTTGAGGTGGGTGGTTAGCTGGCCGATGCGGACGCGTTCAAGCAGTTTTACTCGGTAGTCGAGTTCGGTGAACATGCGCCGGATCTGGCGGTTGTAACCTTGGCGGAGGACGATGGATAAACGTTTGGCGGTGAGGATGCGAACGCTGTGGGCTTTGGCGAGCCCTTCTTCCAGGTGGATACCTTTAAGTAGTCGCTCCTTGTGCTCGCGAGCGAATGGGCGATTGAGCATGACCTGATACTCTTTGTCGAGCTGGTGGCTAGGGTGAGTGAGCTGTTCGGTCAACTCGCCACTGGTGGTCAAGAGGAGCATGCCGGCGCTTTCCAAGTCGAGTCGACCGATTGAATGGAGGTGGTGAAATGCTTTGGGTAGCAAATCGTAGATGGTCGGGCGTGCCTGCGGATCGTGGCGGGTGCAGAGGTAGCCCCGCGGCTTGTTAAGCAGCAGCGTGGTGGTGCGCACCTGACGGAGCAGTTGGCCATCGACGCGGACGCTGTCGGATTCAGTGATCCTGGTGCCGAGATTGGTACAGGGCTCGCCGTTGACTTCGACGCGGCCTTCAGTAATCAGGGCTTCGCAGCTACGGCGCGATCCGAGGCCACAAGAGGCGAGGAATTTATTAAGCCGGTCGCCATTCTTTTTGGCGGCACCAGCTTGATCGGGGGACGGTTTCATTGCTTCGTCCCCGGTTTTAAGTGCTAAGTCTTTAAGTGATTAAGCTCCTGTTGCGGAACTTAAACCTTAACAACTTAAATCTTAACACTGCGGAGGCTTAGGCCTCGGGCTCGGTCTTGGGGAGACCGATAGAGCTAGTGCCATCTTTCCACTCGCCGCGCTTTTTGAGCAGTTTAACGCGTTCGAATCGTTTCAGTACGCTGCGTTTGGCACCGACGGTTTTGGATCCTTTGAGACTGGGATGCTGGGACATGGGAGGAAAGTGTAGAAGTTTTCAGTTTTCTGTTTTCAGATTCAACACACTGGGGCGGATGATGAGCTGAAAGCGGAAGGGCGGGAGAGTAAATCAAGTCTGCCGCTGACGCAAGTTGCGGACGCTACTTTTTGGCGGCAGGTGCGGGAACGGGCGCCGGGGCAGGTTTCGCCGCTGGGGCAGGCGCAGCCACTGGAGTAGTTGCGGGAGCGGGTGCTGCAGGTTCTTCCTCACCGAGCTTTTTGGGCAGCATTTTCAAATATTTGCTGCGCAGGCTGTCGATCTCTTTCTTGCGATTGGTAACGACGGATTCCTGCTGTTGTTTTTCCTCCATGGCGTCTTCCATGGCGGCCTTTTTCTCAGCTTCAACGCGGGTGCGCTCGGCGACTACGGCTGGAGTTTCGGCGGCGACTTTGCTGGCACCCTGGATGACTTCCTGCGTTTTCTGAGCGTCGGTGTAAGCACCCGCGATGTAGCTTTTCAGTGTGGCAAGACGCTTCTGAATCTCGGCGAGTTCGGCTTCGACTTCTTCTCTGCTCTTTGCAGTGGGCGGACCGACTTCACCTTTGGTGGCAGCGGGTTCAGTTTCCGGCGGGCTATCGGACTTGGGGGTAGCCGCTGTTGTCTCGGGAGCGTCACCTTCAACGGTGGCTAAAGTGACCGGCGCATCGCTGTTGCCGACGGTTTCGGAGTCGGTTTCGGCTTTTAGACCTGCGAGTGCTTTGGTCTGGGCAAGGCGCATGGCGGTTTCAAGAACGTCGTCGGATTTTTCAACCAGAGTGCGGGTGCCTTCTTTGATGGTTTGCTCGGCCTTGGCGAGGGTTTCCTCCGCGGAGGCGCGGGCCGCGATCGCATTATCGGCTTCGGTCTTTTTGGTCTCGGCTTCCTCGGTCATTTCGTCGAGGGCGACTTCCATTTCATCGAGCTCTTCGGCTTTTTCGAAGGCTTCGAAATTGACGGCGGCGGCCTGCCATTTTTTGACCATGTATTCGGAGGTCTGCAGGTCGGCCTTGGCGAGTTCGACAGCTTGTTTGCTTTCGGTCTGCTTTTTAGCGCCGGCTTGGACGGCGGCTTCGGCGGCGGTTTTCTGCTTGGTGACGGCTTCTACCTGAGCGACGATCTTGCCGACTTCGGCGTTGGCTGCGGCGAATTTGGTGTTGGTGTCGTTGAGCTCTGTGGTCTTCGCTGCGAACAGCGTGTTGGCTTGGGTAACAGCGGCTTTTGCGGCGGTGTCGGCGGCTTGGGCGACTTTCAGTCGGGCATCGCTGTCGGTGCTGCGCTTAGTGGCGGCGGCGAGTTGTGTCTTGGCATCGGTGAGCGCTTTGACGGCTGCGGCGTACTGCGCGGTCTTTGCGGTGTGATCGGCAACGGCTTTTACTTGGAGTGCCTGTGCAGCGGTGGCTTTGTCGCGCAGCGGGTTGGCTGCCGTGGCGGCGGCAGCTAGCGCTGCATTGGCAGCGTTGAGTTGGGCGGTCAGTGCAGTGACGTCCTGTTTGGCGGCCGTAGCGGCAGTTACCTGGGCTTGAACGGCATCGCGAGCTTTGGTTTTGGCAGCAACGTCGGCATTGGCGGCGTTGACTGCAGCCAGCGTGGCAGCGTCAAGTTTGGGTTTGTCGACTTCTACTTTAGCGGCGGCAACTGCAGCGGCCAGGGGGGCGATGGTGGGTTCGTGCTTATTGGCTTCGGCAGTCCATTTGGCGACGTCGGCCTTGGCGGCGGCAAGCACTGGAATTTCTTTAGCGAGGGCGTCGGCCTTGACTTTGGCATCGGCTTGCTTGGCGGCGAGGGCTGTCTGGGTGGCGGTTTTTTCTGCGGTGAGACGATCAACAGCGGCCTTCATTTCGGCGGCCTGTTTTTCCATGGCTGCTTTGAGGGCGGTGGCGTCGGTGGCCTGTTTGGCCGTGGCCGCTAATGCCTGCTGCTTAGCGGTCATTTCGGTAGTGGCGACCTTGATGCCTTCTTCGAGTTTCGGAAGGCTGCCACGCAGTTCGCCGATGCGTTTTTGCGAATACGCGAGTTGCTGATCGATGGTCGGCGGATTGGCTTGAAACTCAGCGAGTTTTTTACCGTCGGCTGCGTCCCATGCAACGATGTTACCGTTGTAGTCACCGCTGAAGACTTTGCTGTTGTCCTGACTGAACACGGTGGTCATGACTATGTCGTTAGAGGCGGCAATGGACTGAAGTTGTTTGCCGGCGGCATCCCATATTTTGACGGTCTTGTCGCGGCCGGTGGTGACGATCTTGCCGTCGGGGGAGAAATTAACGGCGAGGGCTCCACCGGGGTGGGCGGCCCATTTCTTAACTTCTTTGCCCTCGTTCATTTCCCAGAGCATGACCTGGCCATCTTCCGAGACGGAGGCGAGCAGATTGGAGTCGGCGCGCCAGCTGACGTCGGTGATGGCGCCGGTGTGGCCTTTCAGTGTGTAAAATTCGATGCCAGTTGCGGCTTCCCAAATGTAGAGACCGCCGTTTCGACCACCGGATGCGAGAAGGACGCCGTCGGGGCTGTAGGCGAGAGTCAGCAGCCAGTCGGGGTGTTTTTTGATGGAGTGCAGTTCTTCGCCGGTGACGGTGTCGAAAATCTTAACGTTCCGACCGGGGCCGCCGAGGGCGATATTGCGATGGTCGGGGCTGATGTCGGCGCCGAGCACGATGTCGAATTCTTTACCGACTTCGATGGCTCGTTCGCCGGTTTGACATCCCAGACGACGGCGCCTCCAGATTTGCCGCCGCGTCCGCCGCCGGCGAGTAAGAGGCTGCCGTTCTGGCTGAATGACAGGGTTTGCGGGAAGCCTTCGGGGTAGGCGAGGATGCCGAGCATTTCGAAGTTGTTGCTGTCGTAGAGCATGACCTGCTTCTGACCGGCAACGGCAACGATCGGTGCCCAGGGACTGCGTGCTAGAGCGGGCACGGCGTTGGGGCGATCGGTGACAACTTCGGGTTGCATGAGCAGATGCTCGGGCATGGCAATGACATCAGGCTTGGCGCCGATGTCGATCTTGACGCTCATGTCGAGCTTGGGTTTGTCGCTGATCTTGGCGACGCTGCCGTCATGTTCGAGCAGGCCTCCATCGATCCATTGTTTTACCAAAGCCAGTTCGGCATCGCTCGACTTAGGTTTCTTCGGCGGCATGAACGGCTCTTCCTGATGGGCCATCAGGGTAAAAATACGGGAGGCGTCGGCGTCCTGCGCGGTGACGACTTCACCGCCGCTGCCGCCGGTCAATGCTGCGCCGTAGCTGCTCAGGTCGAGTCCACCTTTGGCTTCGTCGGGGTTGTGACAGTTGAGGCACTTATTTTCGAGAAGGGGAAGGATGTGATCGCGAAACGTCACTTTCTCGCCATCAGCTTTTTTGTCCTCGGCGGAAAGAGTTCCGGCATAGCTGAGAAGAGCGCAGGCGGCGAAGGCGGTGCCACGGGCGGTGGCGCGAAATAGATTGGTGATCGGGAATGAGTTCATGCGGGATGGAGTCAATTCTGATGGTCGGCGTTAGCGGGAAATTAGAGTCCAGAGGACTGAGATGAGCAATGTGCGGGATCGCGTGAATCGGCACGATGCGCTGTTTCTGTGATGGTAAACCGTAGACTGGAGGCGAGGCGGGGCTTACTCGGCGATGCGCGATTCAAAGGCATCGTTAGTATTGAGGTAGGTTCTTATAGCTTAAGGCGAATGAGACGATGTTTCAACCGCCTACCGGGCGGGCAATCTTGAGACGCTGAAGCGGCCTCGATGTTCAATATTATCTTGGAAGCATCGGCAAATCGGATCATGGTGACGATGGTCGCAACGGGTTATCCTCAGCGTATCTAAATACCAACATGAAAGAACTTACTGAGAACAGCAAAAAATGGCGGTCAGGCAAATTTCATCGCGGAGCCGTGGTTGCTCTGTTAGGGGGCGTCGTGGCGATGTCGATTTCGCTGGTCCTAACGGCCTGCCAATCGTCGGCACCACAGCATGCTGAAAAATCACAAACGTCCAACGCAACTGGCGCTCCGAATTACGAGACGGACATAGCACCCTTGCTGAAGCAGAAATGCTCTAACTGTCACGGATTTCTGATCGCTGAAAAAGGGCTTCGTCTGAATTCGCTCGGTAACATCTTGAAGGGAGGTGAAAGTGGTCCTGCGGTGGTCCCGGGTTCGCCGCAGAACAGTCCCCTTTATACCGCGCTGTCATTGCCTTCGACTGATGTAAAGCACATGCCGCCTTTGGCCTCCGGCCCCGACTTGACAGCAGCACAGAAAAAGCTATTGGGCGATTGGATAACTGCCGGTGCGAATTGAAATAGAGGCTATCACAAACGCCGCGAATGCGCTACCGTATGGCCTTGTTTTGATGCGGTAATTGGCACAGTATCTGCGTTGTCCAGCCTAGCATTTGCGGGGCCTTGCTCCGCAATGACGTATATTGACCGAGGCCTATAAACGAGCCAATTTGGCATCAAGCGAAACTCTTAAATCGACGACTCTATGAAAGGTAATATTTTCCGTAATTCCAGCAAAAGCGAAGGTTGCAGCACGTTCATGCAGCGGCGTGATTTTATGCAGGTTGGTGCCGCGACTGCGATGGGCATTTCGTTGCCTCAGCTGCTCCGCTCGGACGCCAATGCGGCGGCTAAGCATTACGAGTCGAAAGAGGGGCAGGCCAAGTCGCTGATTCACATCTATCTTCCCGGTGGATGTGCCCATCAGGAAACTTGGGATCCGAAGCCTTACGCTCCTGCGGAATATCGTGGACCGTGCGGTGCGATCGATACGGTGATCGATGGTGTCCAGTTTAGCGAGAACATGAAAAATCTCGCTAAGGTTGCCGATAAGATGACGGTGATCCGCTCGATGACTCACGGCGAAGCTGCTCACGAACGTGGCACGCACAACATGTTTACCGGTTATCGTCCGAGCCCGGCGACGACCTTCCCGAGTTTTGGCTCGGTGGTCTCGCATGAGTTCGGTCCGCGCAAAAATTTGCCTCCGTATGTTTGCATTCCCAACCAGCCGAATGAGTACGCAGGCACGGGTTATCTGAGTTCGATGTACGGCGCGTTCAGCGTAGGCAGTGATCCGGCAGCTGCAGGTTTTTCGGTGAAAGATCTGACGATGCCAGGCGGCGTTGATGAAGCGCGCTTCGCACGTCGTCGCGGCCTCCTTGAGACCGTCGACAGCCACTTCCGCAATTTGGAGAAGGCTGACGAGATTGAGGCAATGGATACTTTCTACAGTCGTGCCTACGGTTTGGTCAGTTCGCAGGCCGCTCGCGAAGCGTTCGACATCGCCAAAGAAGATAAAAAATTGCGCGACGAATACGGTCAGAATCAGGCAGGGCAGCGCATGTTGCTTGCCCGCCGGCTCGTTGAGAGCGGTGTCCGATTGGTAACCATGACTTACGGTAGCTGGGATATGCATGACCGCATTAAGGACGGCATCGCCCGTTCGGTTCCCGAATTTGACCAAGCCTTGGCTCGCCTGTTGACGGACCTCGATGAGCGCGGATTGCTCGACTCGACCATGGTCATGGTGTCGTCCGAATTTGGGCGCACTCCGAAGATCAACAAGACCGATGGTCGCGATCACTGGCCGAAGGTTTTCAGTGTCATGCTCGCCGGTGGTGGCGTGAAACGTGGTATCGTTTATGGGTCGTCTGACTCGTTGGCCTCCGAGCCCGATTTGAATCCGGTCAGCGTTCAGGACTTGGCGAAGACGGTGTATCACCAACTTGGCATTAATGCTGACAAAGAGCTGATGGCTCCCGGGCCTCGTCCGATGGAAATTGTCGATGGCGGCAATGTCCTGACAGATATTCTCGGCTAAGGCATTTTTCTGACCTGTTTCTGGCGTTGTCTGTGAAGATGGACTTGCTGGGAAAAGTCAGGGATGCTTAACTGAAAGACGAAAACGATCATTAGTAAACTCAGGAATTTTCTTCCGAAACAAGGAGCTGTTGAGGATCATCCAGACAGTTCCGCATTCTTTATCAAACAACCATCTTTTCTCATGAACAGCTGCATCCCCAAACGGATCGTGGCCTCTTGGAAAAGGTTCCGCAGAATGCTGACAGTCTTTGGGCTGGCAGCATTCGTAGCATCGGGACCCGTTCTTCAAGGGGCATCACCAGACTTAGTATCCAGCACGCCTCGCGGTGCACAGGTTGGTTCTGAGGCCAGAATTACCTTCACCGGCGACCGGCTCGATGATGCTCAGGAGCTACTGTTTCATGATCTTGGGATTACGTTCAAAGATCTCAAAGTAGTCGACGCCAAAAAAGTCGAAGCGACTCTTGTGATCGCCAAAGATTGTCGTCTTGGAGAGCATCATGTCAGGATCCGCTGTGCGAGCGGCACCAGTTACGCTCGAACGTTTTGGGTTTCGCAGTTTGCCAATGTGGCAGAAGTGGAGCCGAACAATGAGTTCGAAGCGCCTCAGTTGGTCGCACTGAATTCAACGATCGAAGGTGCTGCGACGCCTGAAGATATTGATTATTACAAGGTCGTTGCTAAGAAGGGGCAGCGCATTAGCGTCGAAGTCGAAGCCTTACGGATCAATAACATCCGCAATGCTGTGGCGGTCGATCCGTACGTAGCAATTCTTGATAAGGATCGTTTCGAAATTGCCAATTCGGATGACAGTGCCTTGCTCAAGCAGGAATCGGTGCTGTCGATTTTGGCTCCAGAAGATGGCGAATACATCATCGAAGTTCGCGACAGCGCATTTCAAGGTCGTGGAACCTATCGCGTTCACGTAGGCACTTACCCGAGGCCTCTGGGGATCTATCCTGCCGGTGGAAAGGCTGGTACGGAGGTTGAATTTACGCTCATTGGCGATCAGAAGGGGGCCTACAAGAAAAAGGTGACCCTGCCTGCCGACGGAAGTGAGACGTACCATGTTTTCGCCGCCAACGAGGGGCAATTGCCGCCTTCTGGCAATCAGGTTCGCATCGTGCCGTTCGATAATGTACTCGAGGCGGAGCCTAACAATACGACAAAAGAAGCCACTGCTGGTGCCGCCTTGCCGCTGGCGTTCAACGGGGTGCTGCAGGAGGCCGCCGACCGTGACTACTTCAAGTTTACCGCTACCAATGGGCAGAAGTTCCGCTTCCGCTCGTACGCCAATAAGATTGGTACGCCGGTCGATACGGTGCTTTACATTTACGATGCTGCAGGCAAACAAGTCGGCACCAGCGACGATGCCGATGGTTCTTCCGACAGCAGGATTGATTTCACAGCCGCTGCCGACGGTGAGTACTTCGTTATGATCAAGGACATGCTGGACCGCGGTGGCGAGGACTTCATTTACCGTATCGAGTCTGAGCCTTACACTCCAGATATCGTGGTGACCATGCCGGATATGGTTCGAAACGACACCCAGTATCGCAAGCAATTCGATATTCCTCAGGGGAATCATTTTGCGATGACGGTTAACGTCAGTCGGAGCAGTGTTTCGGGTGACTTAACGTTCGATGTGCCCAATCTTCCCGCGGGAGTGACTTGGGAAGCTGATACGATCCCGGCGAACCTCAGTACTTTCCCGATTGTTTTTCATGCTGCGGCCGATGCGCCGATCGACGGAGACCTTTACGCGCTGAACGTCAAGACAGCCGCCGCCGACAAGCCGGTTGTAACGGGTACTTATAAGCAGGTGCTCGATTTTGTTCGTGGCAATCCTAATGGGGTCCTTTACTACGGCAGCGATAGCGAAAAATTTCCTATCGCAGTAGCTGAGGCGGCACCGTTCGCGATCAGTATTGATAAGCCAGCGGTTCCGCTGGTTCGCGACGGGACGATCCGTCTGAAAGTTCGCGCAAAGCGAAATGGTTACGAAGGCAAGATCCTGGTGCGCATGCTTTGGAATCCACCGGGCGTGAGTGGGCCGGCGACCATGACAATCCCTGATAAAATCAACGAGATCGACTACGAGTTGAACGCCAATGCCAACGCCGAGGTGCGCTCCTGGAAAATCACGATGCTGGCCGAGGCCGATGCCGGCAAAGGCTTAGTCACGGTGTCAGCACCGTTCACGGATCTGCGTATCGAAGAGCCTTATCTCGGCATGAAGTTGAATTTGGCGACCGTCAATCAAGGGCAGAACGTCAACATGATTTGCGACCTCAGTCAGCTGCGTGCGTTCGAAGGCAAGGCGGTGGCAAATTTATACGGTCTTCCCGCCAAGTCGACGGCGGCGCCGATGGAGATTACCAAAGATCAAAAGCAACTTCTCATTCCGATCACTACGGCTGAGGATACGCCGGTTGGCCAGCACAAGAACATGTTCTGCACGGTTGTTGTCACCGAGAACGGTCAGCCGATTACTCATCGAGTCGGCATGGGCGGCATTTTACGGGTCGATCCAAAGCCAAAAGAAGCACCAGCTAAACCTGCTGAACCCAAGCAGCCGGTCGTCGCCGCAAAAACGTCTGAGGCGCCTGTTAAACCACTGTCACGACTGGAACAATTGCGGCTCGAAGCCAAAGAGGCAGCTGCAAAATAATAATTCGATCTGCGCAAACGATCATGAGAAACCCTAGGATGAACCGTTCCAAACTCTTGTCTTCCTCCACCTTGTCGGCGATTGCTATCGCTGTCGGTGTTGCTTCGTCTTTAACCGTTGCTACATCGGTGCAGGCGCAAGCCGCTGACCCGAAGGTGGCAGCTCCGACCCCGGCAGCTCAACCAGCGGCTCCTGCTGAAAAGCCAGCCGCTGCTCCTGTCGCACCTGCTCCTGCCACACCCGCACCGGTGGTTGCAGCCGCACCTGCTCCTGCCACACCGGCACCGGTAGTTGCAGCCGCGCCTGCTCCTGCCACACCGGCACCGGTGGTTGCAGCCGCACCTGCTCCTGCCGCACCGGCGATTGATTTCCACAAGGACATAAAGCCGATTCTCGAGTTCAACTGCGTCAGCTGTCACAACGAGGAAAAGGCCAAAGGCGAGCTTCGCTACGACTCGCGTGAGCATTTCCTCAAAGGGGGAGAAGGTGGTGCAGTTTTTGTCGCCGGCAAGCCCGACGAAAGTTTGATGATCGAGTTGGTTAGCCTTCCGGAAGACGATGGCGATATCATGCCGTCGAAGGGGCGCGTTCTACGTAAAGACGAGATCGATAAGCTCCGTGCCTGGATTTCTGCTGGTGCTCCGTGGCCTGAAGGTGTCACTCTGGTGGAGAAAAATGAAGACGATTTTAAAGGCGCTGACCCTCTCGACACCAAGGGCAAAAAGCTGGTCTCGATCGAAATTTTTCCCCCAACCGTCAATCTTGAAACCAAGCGCGATGCACAGAAACTTGTCGTTCAGGGCAAGATGGCTGATGACACGACGCTCGATTTAACCTCCAATGCCACCTTCACTTTTGCTGACCCGTCATTGGTTAGTATCGCCAAACGGAATGAATTTGTCGGCGCGAAAGATGGGGCGACCGAACTGACGGTTAACGTTGGTGACCAAGCGGTAAAAGTTCCGGTTAAAGTGGTTGGTGCCACTGTTGACCGCCCGATCAGTTTTCACCTCGATGTCATGCCGATTTTCATGCGTCAAGGTTGTGACACCGGCGAATGTCATGGCTCGGCGCGGGGGCAGGATGGCTTCATGCTGTCGTTGTTCGGCTACGATCCGAATGGTGACCACTTCCGATTGACGCGCGAGATGGCCGGTCGACGCATCAATTTAGCAATTCCGGAAGAGAGTCTGCTGGTAGAAAAGTCTACCGAAGCCGTTCCGCATACCGGCGGTAAGCAGTTTGATAAAGGCAGTGTCTCTTGGAGTAAGATGGTCGAGTGGGTTGCCAACGGGGCCCAGAACGACGATCCCAAAACTCTGGCAAAACCAATCGAAGTTGAGATTTATCCTCGCAAGCTGGTGATGGAAGGCGCTGGGACCACCCAGCAAATGACCGTCCGGGCGAAATACTCAGATGGTACAGATCGCGACGTCACCAACCTGGCCGTTTTCATGAGCAACAACGATCCGAGCGCTGCGGTCGATGAGTTCGGTATGGTTACCGCGGGCAAGCGCGGGGAAGCCTTCATTATGGCCCGTTTCAATACCTTTACGGTCGGTGTGCAGGCAATCGTGATTCCAGATGGCTTGGAATACACCAGGCCGACAATGCCGGAGAACAACTACATCGATAAACTTGTGCACGATAAGCTCAACAAGTTGCGTGTCATTCCGACGGGCGATTGCACCGACGAAGTGTTCCTGCGTCGCGTCTACATTGACATCGTTGGAATGCTTCCGGAAGTCGAGGACTACAATGCCTTCATGGCTGACAAGGCGCCCGACAAACGTGCCAAGCTCGTCGATGCACTATTGGAGCGAAAAGAATTTACCGAGATGTGGGTAATGAAGTGGTCTGAACTTCTGCAGATCTCCTCTAGCGCCAATGTCGCCCAAGGCATCAGTTACAAAGCTTCACTGCTTTATTACAACTGGCTGAAAGAGCGAATCGCCGCCAACAAGCCGCTAAATGAAATCGTCATCGAACTGCTCGGATCTACCGGTGGCACCTTCGACAATCCAGCGACCAACTTCTACCAGATCGAGCGCGACACGTTGAAACTGTCAGAGAACGTCGCTCAAGTGTTCATGGGCATGCGCTTGCAGTGTGCCCAATGTCACAATCATCCCTTCGATCGTTGGACACAGGACGAGTACTATCAATGGGCCGGCTTTTTTGCCCAGGTAGGCCGGAAGGGGGCTGACGATCCGCGCGAGCAGGTCATCTACAATCGCGGTAGCGGCGAAGTGACGCATCCGCTTGGTCGTCCGGTGCCGCCGAAGTTTCTGGGTGGCGAAGCTCCGGACATGACGGGTAAAGATCGTCGTGTCGTTGTCGCTGAATGGCTGGCGTCGCCTGAGAATCCCTACTTCGCAAAGAACGTTGTTAACATGGTCTGGTCGCACTTTTTCGGAGTCGGCATCATCGATCCCGTAGACGATGTCCGGGTCAGCAACCCTGCCACAAATCCGGAACTACTGGACTCGTTGGCTTCGCATTTGCAGGAGTACGAGTACGACTTTAAACAGATCGTTCGCGACATCTGCAATTCAGCCACCTATCAGCGAGCTACGAAGGCAAATCCGACCAACGAATCGGATTTACTGAACTTCGCCAAGTCGCGCATTCGTCGCCAACGTGCAGAAGTCATGCTCGATACGCTGACTCAGGTCACCGAGACCAAGAACAAGTTCACCGGCCTGCCGCTCGGTGCACGTGCCGTGCAGATCGCCGATGGCAATACCAGCACTTACTTCCTCAAGACCTTTGGTCGTGCCGAGCGCACCACCGTTTGTTCCTGTGAAGTGAAGATGGAGCCGAATCTGTCGCAGGCACTGCACTTGCTCAATGGTGAAACCGTCAGCACTCGAATCGATCAAGGCGGAGTCGTTAAGACGATGCTCGCCGAGAAGAAAACTCCCGAGCAGATCGTTGAAAATCTCTACATCCGCAGCTTGAGCCGCAAGCCGACTGCTGAAGAGGTCAAGCAATTGGGTATTCAGATCAAAGCCGCAGGTGCAGACCCCAAAGAAATCGAGGCAGTAGTCAACGACGTCTTCTGGGCGATCCTGAATTCCAAGGAATACATGTTCAACCACTGAGCCGACTGGCCAGTCGGCTCAGGCGCAGAAACAAGCCGGGGCGAGAATTTCTCGAACCAGTTTTGCAGATCAAATTAAACGGGCACCTTCTACGCAGGGGGTGTCCGTTTTTTTGAAGCGGGAACTAAGACAGAATGTCCAGTACTGGATTCGCTGTCTCAACGCCAGTCAATCTCTGCTCGAGGCCCTGAAAGGGAAAGCTGAAGCGGTTGTTGTCGACACCCATGCAGTGCATGATCGTCGCATTGAGTTCATTCAGGTGGACAGGATTCTCGGTGATGTTGTAGCTGAAATCATCGGTCTCGCCGTAGGTCAGACCCTTCTTCACGCCGCCGCCGGCCATCCACATGCAGAAATTCCGCGGGTGATGGTCTCGGCCGTAATTGGTTTCGCTCAAGGTTCCTTGCGAGTAGACCGTTCGACCGAACTCACCGCCGAAGACTACCAGAGTATCGTCGAGCAGACCGCGTAATTTAAGATCGCGGATCAGCGCGGCGGTCGGTTGGTCGACATCCATGCACTGATTCTTGATCAGTTTGGGCAGGCTGCCGTGCTGGTCCCAGCCACGATGCAGGATCTGCACTACTCGTGTGCCGCGTTCGATCAGTCGGCGCGCCATGATCGCACTTGAGGCATAGGTGCCGGGCTTGTCGACATCCGGACCGTACATTTCCAAGGTTGCCTTGCTCTCGCCGCTCAGGTCGGTGAGTTCGGGCACACTACTCTGCATCCGAAACGCCATCTCGTATTGAGAGATGCGCGACTGCGTTTCGGGATCGCCGTAACGTTGATAGTTCTTCGCATTGAGTTTGCTGAGCGCGTCGAGCATCGTGCGACGATCACCGCCAGTGACGCCGGGAGGATTTTTTACATAGAGCACCGGATCGGTGCCACCACGTAGCGCGACCCCATCGTAAGTGCTGGGCAGAAAGCCGCTGCTCCACATGCGCGTGAACAGTGCCTGCGCCTGGCTGCCGGCTGGAAAAGTCGGAGTGAACACGACAAAAGCAGGCAGGTCATTGCTCTCGCTGCCGAGACCGTAGCTGAGCCATGAGCCGAGACTGGGCTTGCCCGGCACCTCGCTGCCGGTCATTACGAAAGTGCAGGCCGGGTCGTGATTGATCGCATCGGTGTGCACCGACTTGACCATGGTGATGTCGTCAGCAATGCCCTGCATGTGCGGCACCAGTTCACTCATCAACATGCCGCTTTGACCGCACTTGCTAAATTTGAATAAACTCGGTGCCACCGGGAAGCGCGCTTGGCCGCTGGTCATGGTGGTGATGCGTTGATTGTTGCGCACCGAATCCGGCAATTCCTTATCGTAGTATTCGGCGAGCTGTGGCTTGTGGTCAAAAAGGTCGAGCTGTGATGGTGCACCGTTCATGTGCAGGTAGATCAAGCGCTTTGCCTTCGGCGCAAAATGCGGAAACCCTGCCAATGGCGGATGCACCACGGCTTCTCGCGACGGAGTCGCAGTCGAAACTCCACGCCCCATCAGTCCGGCCAGTGCCAGGCCGCCGACCTTCAGCCCGGCGCCGTGAAAAAACTGACGCCGGGTAGAGAGGCGATGATATTCAAGAGCAGGATTCATGGGGGAAAGTTTTCGGTATTGAGTTTTAAGTTTCGTCTTGTGGAAGCGGGACCACGGATTACTCGAATTGACACGGATTCTGATCGGCTATTGGATTGCTTTCGAATTCGAATTTGCCGCAGATTACTCAGATTTTCGCAGTTTATTCTCGTCCTCCGAACTCGTCAGCCAGAATTATTTACTCATTCAGAAACGAAACGCTGGACGATCAAAATCTGCGTTAATCCGCGTAAGTGGCCGTCGCCTCCGCTCCGTCCTACGGGTAGGCTTCGGCTAGCTACGTCGCTCCGCTCCGTTGCGGTAAAAAAATAGAAGTCATCCGGTGGATGGGAAATTAGCGTTTTTCAGCGGTTCTAAATCATTGCGTCTGCTGTGCGGTTGCAGTCAGTTTTTGTTAATGGTTTCGTCGAGGTTGAGGATCAAGTTGGCGACCAGAGTGTAGGCGGCGAGTTCCTCAGCGGAGATTGTTTCGTCGGCCTTGCTCTCGCCGTAACTGATCAATTCCGTAGCGGCCTCAGCATCCGAGGCATAGCGGTTCTGGTGTTGCGTCAGGGCGTTGAGCGCGACCTTGAGTTCGTCGGCCTCCGGCTGGCGCGCAGTCACGTTGAGCCAGGCCCATGTGATGCGTTTCTCGGCGGTGTCACCGCCTTCTTTGATCATACGCTGAGCGAAGTTACGCGCCGCCTCGACGTGTTGGATGTCATTCATCAATTGCAGCGCCTGCAGCGGTGTATTGCTCCGGCCGCGGGCGGTGCAGCTCTGTTCGCGGTTGGGTGCGTCGAAGGTCGACATGAATGGCGGCGGGGCGGTGCGCTTGAAGAAAGTGTAGAGGCTGCGGCGGTAGAGATCATCGCCGGTGCCCTGCTTGTAATCGCGGGTGTTGCTGCCGCCAAAGGCGACTGGCTCCCAGATATTTGGAGGCTGGTAGGGATTGACGCCCTTGCCACCGATCGTTGGCACCAGCAAGCCACTGATGTATAGAGCCTGGTCACGCAGGATTTCGGCATCGAGTCTCAGGCGGGGGCCGCGAGCCAGCAGGCGGTTGTGGGGATCGGCTTCGATGAGCTCGGGGCTGACCGCTGAGCCCTGTCGGTAAGTATCGCTGGTGACGATGCGCTTGATGAGTTTCTGAACATCCCATTTATCATCTTCGATGAAGGTCACTGCCAGCCAATCGAGCAGCTCAGGATGACTCGGCGGCGTTCCCTGCGAACCGAAGTCTGCACTGGTTTCGACCAGACCGATCCCGAAAAATTGCTGCCAGAATCGATTCACTGTGACCCGCGCGGTCAACGGATGCTCACCGCTGACCAACCAGTTTGCGAAGTCGAGGCGGTTGTAATCGCGGTCCTCGGGCTTGGCATCGAGTGGCGGGAGAAAATCGGGAACGCGTCGGCTGACTTTGACTGTCGGCTTGTCGTAGGCACCGCGGTCCATGACGAAGCTTTCTCGTGCCTGCGGTAGATCGGCCATGACGAAAGTGAATGGGATAGCTTTTTCAATGGAGTCCCGCTCAGTGATGAAGGGCGACTTTTCGGCTTCGAGTGGATCGAGAAGGTCGCGGCTTCCTTCGTAAAAGTTCGCCAGCCAGAAGTCGTAGACTTTCTTGTTATCCTCTTCGCTCCACTTGTCAGCCTGCTCGCCGCGCACAAGCTGGCGCAGGCCCTCGGGGAGGTCATCGTTACGCTTGCCCTGGTTCTTTTCTTTCCACACCGCCCACGACCAGTTTGGATCAGTCGCCGTGTCAGTGGTCGCTGACACGCCAAGCCGATCCCAGTAGACCGTTCCGCCGAATTGAGTGAATGCGTAGCCGCTGACTTTTTCGCCATCTTTCAGACCGAGTTTCACTGCCGGGATTTCAAGTTTCACCCACTCGCCTGATTTGGGCAGATCACCGATGTGAACGTTTTCGAAAGTGCCGAGTTTGCCGAAGGCAATTTTGTCGGGCGCGCCCCAGACGGCACGATGTTTCCAGCCGTCTTTGTTGAATTGGAGCATGATCGATTCAGGCAAATTCTGCGGGTCGAGGTAGACCCAGGCGAACAGCTTGCCGTTAGCCGGAAGCACGAAGCTGGCGCCGCCGGCGAAGTAGTCCTGCGCGACTCCTTTGGCGGTGCGCTTGATCGCTTTGGCTCCGCTGTGAACCTTACCGTTTTCGGCGGTGACCAGTTGCAGCGGATCACCAGCAACGGCGGGCTTGGTGCCGGCAGGGAAGCCATCTTCGAACCAGACAGTTTCCACTTCGACGGCGGCGGGCTTGGGATCGAGAGAGGCAGGATCGGTGTATTCGACCGTCGTCAAGGCCGCGTCGATGCGTTTGTCGACGGCGGCGATTTCACTAGCCAACTCCGCCAACCGTTTTTCCTGCTGGTCATTGGTCAGCTTTAGAATTGGCGGCGTGTCAATCACGTTACCATCCATGGCCGGGTCGGCAGCACTGTGGAAAAAGGCGTACATCGAGTAGAAGTCCTCGGCCGAGATCGGATCGAATTTGTGATCGTGACAAACCGCGCAACCGGCGGTCAGCCCCATCCAAACTTCGACTGCGGTCGCGGTGCGATCCACCGCATAACGAAACACCCACTCTTCGGCGATGCTGCCGCCTTCGCTGGTAGTAACGTTGCAACGGTTAAAGCCGGAAGCTATCAGTTGGTCGCGGGTCGGTTCCTTGAGCAGGTCGCCAGCAAGCTGCCAGCGGGTGAAGTCGTCGAATGCGATGTTTTCGTTAAATGCGCGCACCACCCAGTCGCGGTAAGGCCACATCGAGCGTTCGTTGTCGAGATGCAGACCGTGGGTGTCGGCGTAACGTGCCAGATCTAGCCAGTAGCGTGCCATGTGCTCGCCGTATGCTGGCTTGGCTATCAGGCGATCGACTAGCTTCGAATAGGCGTCAGACGATGGGTCAGCTAGAAAGGTTTCGATCTCGGCAGGCGTCGGCGGTAATCCTGTCAGGTCGAGTGACACGCGACGAATCAGCGTGTTTTTATCCGCCGCCGATGATGGCGATAACTTCTCGCTCTTTAGCCGTTCGCCGATGAAGGCATCGATCGGATTCTTCGCTGCTGGCTCTATTTTTGGAACCGTAGATTTTTCCGGAACGATGAACGACCAGTGCTGCTGATACTCGGCATCTTGATTGATCCAATCGCGCAGAGTCTGTTTCTGTTTTTCGTTGAGAGTCTTGTGAAAATCCGGTGGTGGCATCACTTCGTCCTCATCAGCGGAGGAAATGCGTTTCCACAATTCGCTCGATGCCGCATCACCCGGAACGATCGCCGA
>JBBKXR010000068.1:0-11295 GCA_037969585.1 Verrucomicrobiales bacterium | reverse complement strand
CCCCATACACCGGCGCCTTCCAGTCTTTCGGCAACTTGCCCTGCGGTTTCACGCCATAGGCATCGGCCGGGATCGGATGATCTTCGGCTTTCTGCAACGGCAGGTCATCGGGGAGATGTTTGATTTTGAAATCTTTGTATTCGATCGTCATCGCCGGGCCGACGTGGACCTGCACGGCTAACACACCTTCGAGCGCGCGACCGTTTTCGTCGAGGTCGATCAGATCGGCGGTAGGGTGGCCGTCGATCCAATGCTGGTGATGATTGCCTTTGACCAGCACGCGGTAATCGTGCCATTCGTCGGCAGCGAATTCTTTGACCTCCATGGTGCCGATCACCCAGGGCTGACCTTCGGTATCGACGATGACTTTTTCGCCGGTGTGAGAAAGAATACGGCGGCCGCGCTCTTCGTAGAGCATACCGTTGTATTGCGGAGTGTTGGCGACGACGTCGCACTGATAGCCACTGACGATGTCGAGATCGATTTCGGGACGCATCTGACCACGATACTGAAGACCGCTGTTGCCGCCGGGGCTGACTTTGACTTTCACCTGAATCTCGAAGTTGCGGATAGTGGAACCTTTCCAAGAGAGGAATCGGTTCATCTTCAGCGAGCCGTCGGTGACGCCGGTAAGCACGCCATCTTTCACCGACCAGTACCGCGGATCGCCGTCCCAGTTGTTGAGACGGTTGCCTTTAAACAGCTGCACAAATCCATCGGGGCCGGGCTTTTCGGTGACGGCGGCGGAGGCGACCGGGTGCGGCACAGTCGATGCGGTGAAGGTACCCTCCTTGAGCGGATCGAGCGGACCGCCATATTCGGCGACCTTGGCGGTGGTGCGCTCACGCATCAGCTTGAGCGTGTCGGCATGCGCAGGATCGCTGGCGAGGTTGACCAGTTCGTCGGGATCGTTCTTCAGGTCGTGCAGAAACTCGTAGTTGTCTTCGTCGATGTAACGCACGTACTTGAACTGCTCGTTGCGCAAACCTTCGAAGGCCGGGATACGATTGCGCACTGCGAAATGCTCGTGAAACGTTTCCGGGCGCCAGCCTTCGGGCACGGCCGCTTCGACGATTGGTTTCAAACTCACGCCCTGGTAGCGTTCGGGGATTTCCACGTCGGCCCAATCGAGGAACGTCGCCGGCAGGTCGAGATTCTGTGCGCTGACATCGATGACCTGACCGCGTTTGTCATCGGGCACGCGCGGGTCGGCAACAATCAACGGCACGCGCAGCGCCTCTTCATAGTGCGACCACTTGCCGGCAAACCCACGATTGCCCATGTGATAACCGTTGTCGGCGGAATAAACGATGATGGTGTTTTCGGCGAGCCCCTGCGCTTCGAGCTCTTTCATAAAGCGCCCGATCGCGCCGTCGATGCCACTGACCATGCGCAGATAGGCGCGCATGTTGGTCTGATATTTTTCATCGGTATTCCAGCGCCAGAAGAAACGCTCGCGGTTGATGGTGGTTTTTAAAAAGTCCGGCTGCGCTTCGAAGATCGCCGGATCATTGAGCCGCGGCTGATACATCTCGACGTCCTCATACATGCCGTCGACCGCACGCGGCCAGGGAAAATGTCCGATGCCGGGTCGGCGATCGTTGTCTTCGGCGTGGCAGGCATTGAACCACATGTTGAGCGCGAACGGTTTGTCCTTCGGCTGATACTTGATGAAGTCGATACCGCGATCGACAATGACCTCGGTCTCGTGACGCAGGCTGCCGTCGGGTTGCTTTTTGTAAAAAGGATTGCGACCGATGGCTTCGAACTCGTCGAAGTGCGCCGCCGGATCGTAGCCCTTGGGCATTTTGGCGTGCCACTTGCCGAAATAGCCGGTGCGATAGCCGGCGCCGCGCAGCAGATCGGAGTAGAGCGTTTCAACCGCATCGGCGCGGGCCGCCTCAGGATTAGCAGGCGTGCCGTAACTACGACCCGTCAGTCCGCTTAGAATGGTAGTACGACTGACCCAGCAAATCGACTGACAGACGGTAGCGTTGGAAAAGCGCGTGCCGCGTGCGGCCAGTCCGTCGATGTTCGGCGTTTTGACGATTGGATTGCCATAACAGCCGAGCGTGCTGGTGGTCTGATCATCCGTGAAAAAGAAAACGATGTTGGGCTGCTTCTTCTTCGCCTCCTGAGCGGATGCGGAAAACGAGCACGACAGGCAGATGGCAAATGCCAGCAGGCGGAGAGAAAAAATTGGCAGCTTCATGAATGGTTTTGCGAGTCCCCCATCAAAGCCGAATCCGGCGGCTTTGTCCACGGGCGCGACGCACGGTTGTGCATTTACGGTTGGGCCGGCAAGGCCAGTTCAGAGATAGGAATGACTGCCAGCTCAGCGCTGTTCAGGTTGCCCTTTCGTCCGCCGTTGTTGGAGTAGCCGACGTAGAGCTTACCGTCGTGCTCGATCGCACAGGGATACGACAGGGCGAGATTATCCGCGGACTCGCCGGGATGAGGTTCGTTGCGCGAACGGCGAATCACCAAAGTCTTGGAAAAAACATTTTCCCCGGGACGGCCGACCGTGATGGTCAGCGGCGTGCGCTTACCGCCACTGTCGGCAGTGTTGGTGCAGACGAGATAGCGCTGCCCGGTGCTGAGAATTCCGGCTGCGGGCTTGGAGGTGGCCATCGGCAGATTGCTGATCTGCGAAGGCTTCCAGGTGCGTCCGTGATCCGTGCTGACGGCGGCCAGCGCCGCCGCTTTACCCCCGAAACGGGCAATGTTAAAAACGGTGGCACCATCGACGAACAGGCACGACTCACCCCACATGCGGGTGACGTCTTTACTGACCGGGATCGAAACAAAATCCCAGCGCGTCAGGTCATCGCCGTGACTGATCGCTACCGCTGCCGGAAAGACGCGCTTGCCGTTGTACGACCCACCGGCAAAACCGGGCATGATCCAGTTGCCGTCATCCATCTTCACCGGTTGATTCATCGGCCAGAATCCGTCGCGCAACACGACGCCGTGTTGGATCCACGTGCCGCTTTCCTCATCGAGCGAGTAGGCTCGCGTGTGAATGTTCTGCATCTTGCCTTGGTAGGCTCCCTGAAAGGCCCACAATTTTCCTTCGTGGGAAAGAAACACACCATGGCTGACCGCGAGATTCTCTTCCTCGCCGGCATCGATAACCTGCAACGGCCCCCAGGTTTTTCCCATATCTTCACTGACCCGATACTGCGCCTCCTCGGAAACCGTGTTTTCATGGCCTTTATTGTGCCCGATCGATGCGTAGAGCTTGCCCTTGTGAAAGGCCAGTCCGACGCCGTGCAAAAAAGTGTAGCCGTCCGTCGGCTTGTCCCACTTTTTGATGACGTGAAAGTCGACTTGCTCCAGCTCCGGAAGGTCGGCGGCGTTCGGCAATTCGACGGACTTTTCGAGAAGCGGGAACGGTTCCGCTGCACCGACACCAGGGACAAGAGCGACGCCGACGAGGCCTAACAGAAATACAGAAATTTTCATCAATCGTTGTGAGGGTTCGGTTGGTTCGATGCCTACTTGCCTTTCGCCGCCGGAGCCGCGGCAGCTCCCGTCCCCTGAGGTCGAGAACTGCGGGGAGGATCAATTTTCTCCGCTCCTTTGGGAAGCTTATCCGGATCAAAGGGCAGAATCTTTGCATCGCTGAGCGTTTTGATCTTCAGCTCCTTAATCTCGACCCGATTGGCATTGCCGCGATGCAATTGAATCGCAAGCAGACCTTCGAGCGTTCGACCTTCGGCGTGATGATCGATCAGCTCCGAGGTCGTCCGGCCGTTGACCTGATGAATGAGATGGTTACCGCGCGCGACGATGGTGTATTCCTGCCAGTCGGCGACGTCGACCTCCACCGCATCATGTTCGGAGAGCAGCCAACGCGCGCCGTCGGGATCGAGCATGACGTTTTTGCCGTTCAGTCCAAAAATACCGCGGCCCTTTTCCTCGTAGGTCATGCCCGTGTGCTCGATGGCGGGATGCACGTCGCATTGATATCCGGAAATCACCCACTTGCCGATATCCGGGCGATCGCGGCTGCGATACTGAATGCCCGAATTGTTGTCACCGACGACCCTCATGGTCGCGCGCAGTTCGAAATCTTTGACCGTGCCACCGCGCCAGATGAGAAAGGTATTGTGCTCCAGTTGATCGGGTCCGTCGCAGGTGCCGATGACGACGCCGTTCTCAACCTTCCACAATTTTGGATCGCCGTCCCAGCCGGCGAGGTCCTTGCCGTTGAACATTGGCTCGAAGCCACTGGCGACAGATTCGTCTTTGCTGAGAAGCGTGCTGATCAGAAAGGCCGTCGGGTTCTCGTGCACCACATCCGGTGCGCCCGGATAAACCAGTTCGCAGCTGCTACCAATCTCGCGACAGTGCTCCTGCAGCTTGACGCCAAAGTTGGAAGTGTGGGTCGGGTCCTTCTGATTCTCACCGAGCGCCGGCTTCACCGAGTAAGTGAGGTAGACCGGAGGATCGTCTTTGCTTACCAGCGCATACGGCGAATACTCCTGAATCCAAGGCAAGATCTCTTCGCGGTCTGCAAGAAAGCTGGCGAAATTTTTCCGGCCAAATGCATGACCGCCGTAGCGACTGTTCGGCGTCCACTCTTTCATCTGCTGCGGATCGAGCGAAGTCTGCGCTCCCATGACGGCGGCGCACCACAGGCGGCTCGACTCACGAGCAACCGGGTCGGAACTGTCGGGATCAGCGAGGTCGTCGTGAAATGCCAACCACAGACTCGAACAAGCGCCGGCCGAACCTCCCGCAGCACCGATGCGTTGCTTGTCGAGATTCCACTCAGCGGCTTTGTTGCGCACGAATTGCAATGCGCGAGCGACGTCGTACAACGGAGCTTTGACCGGCGGTTCGATGTCCGATGCAGCGGCTTGGCTGGTGTAGCGGTAGTTCATCGCAACCACCGAAATACCGGCTTCGAGCAAGGCGTTGGCATCGGCAAAACGATGCAGGCGCTCCTTCGATCCTCCGCTCCAGCCCCCACCGTGAATCACAAACGCAACCGGCGTCGGCTGATCCGATTCGGCTTGCCAAAAGTCGAGAATGTGGCGCTCGTGATCGCCGTAGCGGACCGCAGCGTGAGTCGGCGTCGGCACCGATTTGTCGTAAGCCGGTGGCGCGGCCGGTTTCTTCCCAGCATTTTGAGCAATGGAAAATTCGCTGGCGGTGAACAGCAGCAGGCAGGCAAGTAGACACGATTTCATTCACCGCAATCGTGGCCCCTGATAGACCCTACCGTCAACCGCAGGATAAGACGCGATCACCACACTTGCTGATGCAACTTGAAAGTGGGGAGATTGCGGCGACCGGATCACTCAATCACCACGACGGTGTCGCTTTTCCCGACCGCTTCGATGAGCCCCGGCAGATCGCCATACTTGACCGCGCCGGGCGCGAAATTGGCATCGCGGTAGCTGGTGATGTCGGCGAAGCGGAAATCGTCGTTGGCGAGTCTCAGCGAGTTAACCTGCCCCGCTTCAGCAGCGGCAATCGCGGCGAGCGCAATCGGTTCAGCTCCATCAACGGCGACGATTTCGACCTTTTTGCCGGCTCCATTGGCAGCGCGGATCTGCGCCAACACCTGTCGCGCCCTTTGCGCGAACACCGAATGATTGTAGCCATGAGTGTAGCCGGCGAACTCGCGCGGGTTGGCAACCGTCGGCGTTTCCTTCATCGCTGGAGGTGCGCTCAGAGTGATCGTCGCTGTATCGCCTTCCTTACTGACTTTGATCCACGCGACATCCGTTGCGGACGCGATCGGATCATCGATACCGACAATCGTCTGCCAGGCGGCGCGCACCACTTCGCCGCGTTCTTCCGCAGACAGGGCGGCGAGTTGCTTGTCGGATTCGTCGGCTAACCAGCGGGTGAGTTTGCGCTCGAAGGCGTCGCCACCTTCGGGGCGCGGATGATCTTTGTCATCGTAAACGGCGTGCTCGGCATCGGTGAGACGTGGAAAATCCTGTTCGACAATCGGCGTCGAGTGACCGAGACCAAGGTGCTCGTTGAACTGCTCATACATCAGCGCGCGGGTCACGTAGTTGTAGTTGTGATGGAAGTGGCGCAGGTCTGCGCAAAACACGTTATCGGCCTTGCCGTACATTGTGTAGAGCTTCTTCAGCTCGGGGAACCCCTTGCCCGGCACGAGCATTTCCTTGGTCCAGTCCTCAGCCGAAGTCATGCCCTGTGGCTTCGGCGCATACAGTGCGGCGAGCTCGACATTGCCGGTACCGATGCGCAGCAGGCTGGCATTTTCGCAGGTGCAACCGCCCTGCATCGAACTCGATACCATGCCGTTGGGAAAAGCGACCACCGGTCGGTCATCGATGGCACAAATCATGATCGTCTGCGTGCCTCCGCCGCTGCCGCCAGTGACGCCGATGCGTTTGGGATCAACGTCCGGCAGGCTCTCAAGAAAATCCAGTGCACGCACCGAGTTCCAAGTTTGCAGGCCGAAGATCGACTGCAGACGCATCTCCGCCTGAGCGCTGTAGAGGCCCCAGCTGTCCTTGCCCTCAAAGTCCGGACGCTGCTCGGAAAAACCGTGGCCGAGCTGACGCGACAGCTGCTGGTTGTCCGCGTAGCCGATCATGTCGTAGAGCAGCGTCACGCAGCCGAGTCGGGCGAGAGTCACGCAGCGTGCGACTTTTGGAAAACGTCCCGAGTCGGCGAATTTTTCTCCACCCTCGGCGATTTGTTTGAGCACGCCTTCTTCCCCGAGATCCATCAGCCGTCCGCCGTGACCGTGCGGCGATAGAACCGCGGGATATTTCTGACCGGGTTTGGCATTTTTACCAGACGGACGAAACAGCAATCCGGTGACGTGAAATCCGGGCACACTTTCCAAGTAAACCTTTTCGACCGTGAAGCCGTCACGCTCCACTTTGCCGTGAACCACGGCATTCAACGGCGTGCGTTCCGGCAATGGAAAAATGCCGTTGGCGACCAGGACCCGTTGCTTGAGCAGCTCTGCGCGCGACTCCCACGCTTCGATGTTTTCAGGAACGTGAAAAGGAAAGAAGCCGTTCAGATCTTTAAGCTCGGGCTCGGGCTGCGGCGATTGGGCCTGCAGCGAGGTCAACAAGGTGGCCGATAGAATCAGCGTCAGGAAAGAGCATTTCATCCGCGATCTATAGCTCAACTCCCCCACCGAGCACCACGAGAAGTGCGCCTGACATGCGCCATCGCCGGCGGCCTTCAGGAGCGCGACAGCTCCATCGAATGAGCCGCGAATCCAGCTCCGAACGAGGTCAGCCATAAGTGATGGTCATCGTCGTTGCGCTTGCCATCTGGCGACATCAGGCGTTCCTCCAGCGCCATCATTACCGACGGACTGCTGCAGTTGCCACAGTCGCGCAAGACGGATCGCGCCTCTTTCAATTGGTAAGTCGGCAGCGTGCCCTCAATCGCATCGATGACGTCACGACCGCCACTGTGGCTGACGATCTGATCCGGGGAGGCTTGCCTTCTCTCAAAAAGTTCGCCGACCGCTTCAGCCGCCAACTTGGGAACCGAGCGATGCAGCTTGTTGCGCAATCGCCCACCATCGTTGACAAAGCGGATTTTTTCCCGATGGCCCGGTTGATGAACGGTATCGAATCGGCCAGTCCGCCAGGCATCCGGGCTGCTGGTTTTTCCCGACCAAATCGAGGCGCTGGCGCCATCGCCGAACAGGCAGAGACTGATCAGCACGCCCGGATCGTCATCGATGAAAAACGCCGCCGAACAAATTTCGACCGAGATGGTAGCCACCGTGAGGTCGGGGTTGGCCGCGAGAAAACCCTCGGCGGCCCGCATCAGCGGAATGGCCGCACCGCAGCCCTGACCGACCGAGTCTTGTAAAAAAGCGTTCGATCGGAGCCCCATCGCTTCCGCGACGTAACTCGACACGCCGGGACACAGATAGCCGGTACAAGTGCTGACAAACAGCGCGTCGATGTCGGAAGCGCGTTGCCCCGCCCGGTCGAGCGCTTTTTGGAGAGCATTTGATGCGAGCGCAGGGGCGTGTATTTCGAAGGCCTTGTTCTGCGCTTCGGCGCCGGCACCGAACACCAGATCAGGATCGGAGATGGCGAAATGTCGTTTAGCGATACCGCTGTCTTGATTGAGAACTTTTTCCAGCAAAGAAACCGAGCGATCTTTCAGATCAGCATTTTCTAAATGGCGGCGAAGAATCTGCCAGCTCTCCTGTTGAGTATAGGAAGTTTCCGGTAAGGCACTGGCGAAGGCGTTAAGGTTCATTGGGAGGGGATTTTACTTTTGGGGGAAAGGTTTGTGAGAAACTAACGCAGCGCGCTGTAAAGCTGCTGGAAAGGCAACAGCCCGGCACGCGACAACCAGCCGATCCCGCGTTGTCCCTGAGCGGAACAAAGCAGCGGATGCAGCCACCGCGACCAACCCAGGCGACGGCGGAATCGCAGCCGCTGAGCCTCGTCAATCTGATCGACCGCTGACTGCCACGAGATCCCGCCGCCCGCGTAGTCGCACAGAATCGGCGTCGCCAGTTCGGCGGATTGCAATGCCATGGTCATGCCGTTGCCGGTGAACGGTGGGATCATACTCTGCGCATCGCCGAGCGAGCAACGGTCCGTCGGCGAAGATTGGACACCGAATCGAATCGCACTGACGCCAGACAGGGAGGCTTCGTCCGGCGTCGCATCGACGAGCCGTTGGTGAAGCTGATTCATGCCGGCGAGCCGAACGGTTTCGATCATTCGCTGCGAGCCGCTGGCTTTCAGCGAGGGCAACTGGCGAAAAAGTCCGCAGACGTTGACGCGTCCGTCTTCGACCGGAGTCACTCCCACATAACTGCCGTCACCAAGATGCATCTCCAGCCCGTGAGCGAGCGCCAGGTCGTGAAAGTGCATTTTCAATCCGACCCATTGACTGCCCTTCGCCACTCGTCGACCCGCGGCCCAAACCTGCCCTTCGCATGCCGAGTCGTCGAGGCGCGAGTGTTCGTGGAGAACGCCGCCGAGGTCGGTAAAAAATTCTGCCAGCCGCAGATCAAGGCGATAGCGGGAGATCGCCAAGGCCGGGGCCGGAAGCGTGGTGCTGAGCACCTGTTGCCCACCCAAATACCAGCCCGTCGACCGATGCTGCGCGCAGTCACTCAACGCTGCACCAATCCCAAGTCCGTCGATGGTTCTCCGGGAGAGGCCACTGATGAATTCGCCGCACACTCGATGGCGCGGATAGCTCGCCGCTTCGTGAAGCTCTACCGCCACGCCACGTGAGCGCAGCGCGATCCCGGTTGCAAGTCCCGCCAAACCGCCACCGACGATGGTGATCGATTTTTTCATTGGCAACGGTGAGCGATGAGGCGACACGCGCCGAGAAATCCAGTGGATTCCTCAACCTGCCATTTTGCTGAGCCGAGTTGCCACTGGTGCGCCAATTCCCCCGGTCGAAATCCGGCACGAATGCTTATAAACATGTCGTGTCTTGTGACGTGATTGACGAAGGGAACTAACAGAGCCCCCAGTACCTGAGGAAAACGTGCACGCAGAGGTTCAGACGCCAACACCACGCGAAATTTTGCGACCGTCGCGGCAAGATCTACGAGTTGCTCGTCACTGAAGTGGTGCCAGAACAGATTTCCGACCAACACATCACCTGACAATCGCGGCAGCTCTTCAAACAGATCCCCACGAATCCAGGTAACGCCTTCATGCAGATTCGCTGGCGCTGAAGAGAGATCGATTGCCGTGACTCTATAGCCGTCCCGCGCCAGAGCGTTGGCGAGCGCGCCATCGCCGGCGCCAACCTCTACGATATGAGCGCCATCACTCAGACCTGTGCTGCCGATCGCCTGCCGCAGCCAGCGAAGGTTGCCCATCATGCCGTTGATCCGGCTGAGATCACGACGCGAACGAACCGCCGATGGATCATCGGCAGGCAGCGAATCGAGTAGCTCGGGGGTTACAACACGGTTCATCGGCAAAGTGATACGCAGCCAGCGACGATTCGGATGAATCCTTGCCCCTGATAACGCCGGCGATGGAAAGGCCATTCCACGCCGTTTGACCAAGCGACCGTCGCCGCCCCAACCTCACTTAGCAAACACATGATCGAGAGCCGCCAGCAAATCGAGACGACTAAATTCCAGCCCTGTGGCCGGGTCATCGACCGACACTCCGGTTCGCTGAAAAACCGCCATCATTGCCTCCGACAAATTGGCGCCGTCCTGCGTCCAGTCGTAGCCGGCTTTTTCGATTGCCTCGCGCAGGATCATCGCCGCTCCGCACAGAATCGCATTCGACGAACTGGTGGCGCGCGCCGGAACCAGTAGCTCGACCTTTTTATGTCGATCGAGATAGACTTCGTCAGTGCCCGGCTTGACCGCACCGATAGCGAAGCAGTTCGGCTGACTGGCAGGCCAGGAAATGCCTTTGGTAAAATTGTGATTCCCCGCCGGCGCGCTGACCCAGATATTCAGCTTGCGAAGCTCGGCGAGCTTGGCGTCGATCTCTGTGGCGACCGGTTCTCCATGTTCCTTGTCGTCGACCGGCGCCAAGTTAATAGTCGTGATGTCGTGTTCGGCATGATGATCGATGACCCACTGCAGAGCCGCCGCGAGTGACACACTGTCAGCGATCTTGCAATGGCAACACTCAAGGCTCCGGACGACGGCAATCTGGTTGTTAAAGGCAACACCTCGCTTGCCTTCAAAATTGAGCGACGACGGTATGCCGATCGTCGAACCGTGATAGCCGCGCCCTTCGTGGGACGGGTCATCATCGCCGCTAACCGCGTCGTAGGTGACGCGAACCTTCGCTACACCATCGACGACCGCCTTCCATTCCGGCTTCGACATTTTGCAGCCGTCGTCGAGCAGGGCCAGAGTCTGGCCTTTGCCGAAGGAGAGCTGGTCGCCATACTTTGACCAGGCAGCGATCACTCCGGCCTGTGTGAACTCCGCCGCCTGCACCGCCTTCGCCATCAGTTCGGCTTCCGATTCATCGGCAGCGATGAGTGCCCCCGTCAGCAGCAGTGAACCGATAGCGATCAGAACGCTGGCGAGATGGCGAGGTGATGAGTTCATTAGGCCTATCAGTTTATCGAAACGCGGCACGAAGTCAGCCCCGTGTTGCCGCCAGACGCGATCTTTTGCCGGGAAGTGATTTCGTTGACAAACCATCTGGAGAAATTGCCTGGCTCAGCTTAGGACTCCCGGCATTCACAGCGTAAATGCCGGTTCAATTCAGAACCAAGAGGTCTCCGGTCCGCCCGCCATCGCCATCGCCATCGCCATCGCCATCGCCATCGCCATCGCCATCGCCATCGCCATCGCCATCGCCA
>JBBKXR010000067.1:0-19145 GCA_037969585.1 Verrucomicrobiales bacterium | reverse complement strand
TGGACGCAGCGGGCGGAAGGTCAGCCGTTTTTCGCACAAGTTCAGATTAAGGAGCCACACCGGGAGTTTGTCGAAAACGACAAGAAATATCCCGATGCGCCGATCCCGCCGTACTACCCGGAGCATCCGGTGACCACCGCGGATTGGGCGAATTACCTGGCGAGCATTGAGGCGCTCGACGCGAAGGTCGGCGCGGTTCTCGATCGTCTCGATGCCGAAGGTCTGGCGGAAAACACGTTGGTGTTGTTCTTCGGTGATCATGGACGGCCGCATGTGCGCGGCAAGCAGTGGCTTTATGACGGCGGTTTGTGGGTACCGTTGATCGCCCGTTGGCCGGGTAAAGTCGCCGCCGGAGCAGTCGATGATCGTCTGGTGTCACTGATCGATATGATGCCGACAACCCTGGCGGCGGCCGGCGTTGAGGCTCCCGAAAATCTGGTCGGCCACGATCTGTTCGATGCTGATTTTAAAGGCCACGACAGGCTGTTTGCAGCGCGTGATCGCTGCGGCGATGCGCCGGATCGTGTCCGCTCGGTGCGCACGCAGGACTTTAAGTACATCAAGAATTTTCATCCGGAGCTTCCCTACATGCAGCACAGCGGTTACAAGCGTTCCGTCTATCCGGTCGACACGCTGATGCGCGTCCTGCATGCTGAAGGCAAGTGGACCTCGCCGTTCATGGCAGAAACCAAACCGGTCGAGGAACTCTATAATCTCAAGGCCGATCCATGGGAAATGCACAACCTGGCTGACGATCCCAAATTCGCAGGCAAGCTTGAGGAACTGCGCGGCGCAGTCGACCAATGGATCGAAGACAGCGGCGATCTCGGTGCCGTTGCCGAAAGTCTGACGGTCGATCTCGACAAGGTGATGGACGAAAAGTGGAAGTCCTATGATAAGAAAATGAAGAGCCGCGGACTGTCCGGTGAGACGTCGGATCACGACTACCTCAATTGGTGGGAGAAAGAACTGGGAGTAAAATAGGAGTAGGATGGATTTTCAAATCCGTCCCCGTTGCGTTGGCTACCTGCCATTTACAAAGGGCTAAAACCCATCGTAAAAAATTACCGCCCCTCATTGTCATGATAATTACCCGTGTTCTGTTCTCATTCGTCTTTGTCGTGAGCCTGGGTGTGACCGCGTTGACCCATGCCGATGACTTCGGTGAACTGATTTTCGAAGACGACTTCGAGCGCTCCGAGTCGCAGGAACTCAAGGACGAGCCGGGTAACGATTGGACGACCAGCAGTGACAAGACGGCGGGTGGGCGCAAGCAGGTCGACCTCAAGGACGGCGCGATGCACATGCACACCGCCGAGGGTGCTAATCACGCCGTGTCGACGCGGCATGAGTTTGCGTTTCAGGATGGCACCATTGGCATGCGCTTTCGCCTGGATAACGACGGCGACAAGTTGCAGTTGAACTTCGCCGACATGACCCTGAAAAGCGTGCACGCCGGGCATTTGTTCGATGCGGTGATCGGGCTCGATAAGGTCGATTTTGAAGACAAGAAAACCGGCGCGATGAATCTGGAGATTCGCAAAGCGCGGGCGGCGGGAACTTTGCCGAAGCAGCAGGAAACCGAGCTGAAGCTGAAGAAGACCTCATTTGAACATTCGATTACCAAAGGTGAATGGCATGATCTTCTGGTGCACGTCGAAGGTGACACGATCACTGCGGTCATCGATGGCGAGCAAGTCGGGAGTTTTTCCTCGGCAGGTTTTGCGCATCCGGGCAAGGGGCTGCTGCGTCTACTGGTGCCGGGCCACGCGGTCGTCGATGAAGTGCGCATTTGGCGGAAAAAGTAGTTAGAGTGCAGCTGACGGCGACGGCCGGCGCGGAGTCTCCAATAGCATAGGGCCGGTCTGACGCCGCATTGCGTCAATTGCGCGGCGCGGGTAAGAGCCTTAGGTGGGTCAGTTTTATGACCGCTAGAAGCGCCCTACTCACGCCCGCCCTTCCGATCCTCTGGCGCCAATGCAGTGCGTTGGTTCTTGCCGCGACCGTGTGCTTTGCCGGGCCGCTAGCGGCAGAAGTGACCCGGTTCGAAATTTTAAAACGTGACGATTTTGCCGGTGGTCAGGAGTTCGGTGAGGTCGGCGCCTACGAACGCATCGCCGGGCGTGTTTTCTACGAAGTTGATCCGGAGTCGCCAGCGAATCAGCATGTGGTCGATCTAAAGCTGGCACCGCGGAACGAGAGGGGACGGGTGGAATTTTCCGCCGACCTCTACCTGCTTGCGCCGAAGCAGTTGAGTAAGGGTAACGGCGCTCTGCTCTATGAGGTGAACAATCGGGGCGGCATGAACGCCATGCGCCATTTTAACTACGCTTCGGGCAGCAACCAGCCGATCGATGCCAAGCATGCCGGCGACGGCTTTTTGATGCGCCACGGATTCACGGTCGTGTGGAGTGGTTGGGACGGTGAATTGCTGCCCAGCGGTGATCGGCTGCGGCTGTATCCGCCGCAAGCTAGTCAGGCTGAACCGGCCATCACCGGGCCGGTGCGCTGTGAGATTGTGCCGTCTGCTGACACTAACCGAACGGTGATCAACTGGGCCAACCACGGTTCGTATCGACCGACCGCTGCCGGCTTGAAAAATGCCACGTTGACGCATCGACTGCTGCCGGATCATCCGCGAGTGGTGATCCCGCGTGAGAAATGGAAGCTGGTGGTGACCGAAGTCGACAGCGACCATCCAGCGCAGTTGCCAAAGGTCGAGCTCGATTACCCGGACGGGCTCAAAAAACTGCACATCTATGAGGTGATCTACGAGGCGCAGGATCCGGTGGTCATGGGCGCGGGATTTGCTGCGGTGCGCGATCTGGTCTCGGCGCTGCGTCATGGAACGGGGGAGGGGAATCCTTTACGCGACGATGGTAAGCCGGGCATCGAGCGGGCGCACAGCTTTGGGGTTTCGCAAAGTGGACGCTTTCTGCGCGAGTTCGTTTACTGGGATTTTAACGCCGATGAAGCGGGGCGAAAAGTGTTCGATGGCATCATTCCACACGTGTCGGGATCGGGAATGGGCTCGTTTAATCATCGCTTTGCGCAGCCGACCCGTCACGCCGGGCAGCATGATCATCACGACTATCCGCCGGACCGTTTTCCTTTCGCCTACGAAACGCAGACCGATCCCTTGTCGGGCTTGACGGAAGGCATTTTGACTCGCTCCGAACAGAGTGGCACGGCACCTTTAGTGATGCATACTCAGTCGGCTTCGGAGTATTGGCATCGCAGTGGTTCGCTGGTTCACACCGATCCGCTCGGACAGCGCGACGCGGCGGTTCCCGATAATGTGCGGCTCTACTTTTTCGGTGGAACGCAGCACGGACCGAGCGGCTTTACTACCGAGCTTGGTGACGGTCAGACGGCTCCAAGTTCGGCCGACTACAAGCCGTTTGTGCGCGCGCTGTTGCTGGCCTTGGACCGTTGGGCGAATGACGGAACGAAGCCGCCTGCAAGTGTTTACCCGACGATCGATGACGGAACCTTGGTCGCGTGGACGCCGAACGCCACTGGCTTTCCCAGCATTCCCGGCATTCGTTATCCAGGGGTCATTCAGCAGCCGTCCTATCTCGACTTCGGTCCGCGTTGGCAGGATCAGCGTATCATCGATCAGCAACCGCCATTACCGCGTGGCGACTATCGCGTGCTGGTGCCGCGTTCGGGACCTGACGGAAATCCGTTGGGATGTCTTTCCGCTCCGGAAGTCGCCCTGCCGGTTGGGACTTATGCGGGTTGGCGTTTGCGCAGCGCCGATGGGCCGGCGGCGAACCAACTCTACAGCTTGTCCGGATCGTACATTCCTTTTCCGCTTACCAAGGCGGAACGAGAACAGACTGGTGATCCGCGGCGTTCGGTCGAGGAGCGATACGGCACTTTGGAGAAGTATATCGAACAGCTGCAGGCGCAGTGCCAAGACTATGAGCAGGCTGGCTATTTACTTCCCGAAGACACTGGCCGCACGCTTGGAATTCAGCGCGAGCGGGTGACGCCATTGTTTGAAAAATTCGCCGCAAAGGCTGGCGATCCGCTGCCGACCTTCGCCGGGCCGACCGCCGCAGTGCTGCGCGAGATTACGATTCCAACCATCGATATTTCCGGCGATGACAAACGTCACTCAGTTGTGGCGAGCGGGACGACGGAGACCTATCAGGGCCACTGCGATACGGTTCTGCTGCCCGATGGCAAGACGATGTTCACCGCGTGGACCGTCAATCACGCCGAGCGAGTCGGTCCTCTTGCGCGCAGTGATGATGGAGGGCTAACTTGGTCGGCGCCGCTCGATGTGCCGACGAACTGGCATGACACGGCGAACACTCCGGCGATTCACCGGCTCGTCGATCCGCAAGGCAAGGCGCGGTTGGTCGTGTTCGCCGATGGACTCGACTGGCGTCGTGAAGGCAAGCCGCCGTATCCGATGCACCAGGCGATTTCGGAGGATGATGGCAAAACCTGGACGGCGATGAAGCCGAACGGCGTCGAAGGCGAAGTGCCTCCGAAAACGATTCTCAGCTTTGACGAAGGACGACGGCTGATCATGTGGTCAGACCTGCCGGGACTGGTGGTGCAAAGTGAATCACTCGATGGCGGACAGACGTGGGGTCGGGAAAAGCAGATTCTAAAAATCCCCGATCGCTGGGGCCAGCCTTGCGTCGTCCGGTCGCCTGACGGAAAACGATTGCTGATGCTGCTGAGAGAGAACAGCCATCAGCATCATTCGCTTTTTTCCATCAGCGATGATCAGGCAGAAACCTGGAGTGAGCCTCGCGAAATGTCTGCGGCGTTGACGGGTGATCGTCACGTGGCGTGCTTCGCGCCGGATGGTCGATTGGTGGTGGCGATGCGCGACATGGCAAAATCCAGCGCGAGTTACGGTCATTATGTGGCATGGGTCGGCTACTATGAAGACATCGTTAATGGCGACGAAGGTCAGTATCGAATTAAGCTGCTGCACAACCACAGCCGTACTGACGAAGATATCCCCGGAGCTGGCAATGTGGATTGCGGTTACTCCGATCTCGAGGTCCTTCCGGACGGAACTATCATCGCGACGACTTATGTGAAATACGCGGCGGGCACTGAGAAAAACTCAGTGGTCAGTACGCGTTTCAAACTTGAGGACATCGATGCTCTATTAAAATAGGTGCTCCCGAAAGGTACGCGCTGGAAGCGGCCCGGTTTCAGACAGGCTTCGAACGAAAAACCATAGATTCACGTGATGAAAGCATCCCTAAGACTGTTATTTGGCTCGTTTTTGACGATTGCGGCGAGCTCAGTGCTTGCCGAGTCATCGAGCGAAGGAAGTCACGTAAACAATCCGGGCTTCGAGGCGGTCACGGTTTTAGGTGAATCGGCGAAGCGAGGCTGGAAATTGAATGACGCCGAGCAGGCGCCAACGCAATGGGCTCTTTCTCCTGCCTTCCCAGGCGAATTGCTGGTCGTAGAGACGGACGCTGCCGAGGGTGATCGCTTTGTCCGAATGACCGCCCCTACGGCGCGAGCGGCGCATATTTACCAGGCTTGTCCGCAGGTCCAGAAGGGGAGGCCTTACGAAGTCGCGCTCCGCTATCAGGGTGGGGCGGTGAAGTTGGAAATGTATGAATATGATGAGGCGGGCAAGCTGGTTCGTGAGCACGTCTTTGCGCAAAACTACCTCGATTCTGCTGCCGATAACTCATGGCAGGAGCTGACCGGATACTACACCTTGCCTGACGGAGTCACCAAAGTCTCACTGGTGATCGTCGTGCCGGCCGGGGGCAAAGTCGCTGTGGATGACCTGCGGATGAGCGGCTTTGAGCGCTCGCCTGAGAAAATCAACGTGCGTGATTTTGGCGCCAGCGGATCGAGCTTTGAAACTTTGGCGGCCACGACCGCCGGCTCTGCGGTGATCACCGTTGAGTCCGTTGGCGACTTTGAAGTAGGGCAGGAGCTAGTGGTTTTCGGATGCCGGTCGCACTTTTCCGAGGGGCAGGTATGGGAGGTGTCCGGGGGCGATCAAGCTGGCAAGTTTAAGGATCAGGTTGAGCTGCGCGGATACGATGGCAGCGCAGGCGACGGGACGGCCTACATTCTTGATTTCAAAGGCGAAGATCCGCCAACGTTTCGTTGGAGCGATGATCTGGGGCAGTCATGGAAGGAGTCGGTCGAGGTTACTGGTGACTGGCAGAAGTTGAACGCAGGAATCGAACTTAAACTGGCGGATAAAGAGCTTTGGAAAAGCTCGCGTTTGGTCAGTTTCACAGCGCGAGATCATTTGTTGAGTCGCGTCATTAAAGTCGACGGCCAAACGCTGACGCTTGCTGATACTGTTCCGCGCACCGCCGCCGATTGCGTGGTTCAGCACAGCGACAGTGCGGCTTTGCAGCGGGCGTTTGATCGAGCGGTGGGTGAACGGCGCAACATCTTTATTCCAAACGGACACTACCGATTGAGCCGGGGACTGGTGCTGAATGCGCCGGATGGAATTTCGGTCGAAGGCGAGAACGAACAAAATACCGTTCTCGATATCGCAGGCGGGCAGGGCGCTTGCATCACCGTCGAAGGCGGCAGTTCGGTGAGTTTCCGTCGGCTGCGTTTTCGAGGTTTCAGTAGTTTTGCGGAGCAGAAGCGGATGGCCTACCTGCCGGCGCAGGGTTATCCGCACATGTGGGGATTTTTTGCGAGGCACTGCAACGCGATCACCTTTCGTACGCCTGAGCACGCGCTGGTGGAAAACTGTCACGCTACCGGTATGTCGGCCGAGTGTTTTTACTCCGGAAGTGTCAACCGGAAGGGCGGCCAGGCGCCGCCGGCTCACTATACAAAATCGATCACCTATCGGCATTGTACAGTCAGCGACTGCGCTCGAAATGCGTTCAACAATAATGACTTCGCCGAGGGGACGTCAGTCCTCAATTGTCGGGTCGAGAACATCGGGGGTTGTGCCTGGGAAGGTGCCTCGCGCTTCGTGAAATTTTCCGGCAACTATGTAACCAACGCAGGCCCTGTCGCGATGGGTAACATCCGTTCGAGGGAGGCGCATTTTGACGTGCTTCCGTCGGGGCAGCACATCGTTACCAACAACACTTTCGAAGGTGAACTGGCCTACGGAAATAGTTTTATCGCAGCCTCGGCCGGTGCCACGCCGCTGATTATCAGTGACAATATTTTTGTAAATCTGAATGCATCGGGCATCGAGGTTTCGGGTTTTGGAAATACCAACAACTTGCCGGCAGGTAACGTCATCATCCGCGGTAACGCGATTGATATGACCTGCGTCAGCGATGAGTCTAGGACCCGTTTTGGGATTAGCGCGACGACCAACGACACGACTATTACCGGCAATCAAATTTACACCCGCCACGGCATCGATTCTAAAGTCACGGGTTTGGTGATATCTGAGCCTGCGCACAACCTGATCGTCAGTGACAACATCATCCGTGGCTGCCAACTCGGCCTGGAGGGGACCAGAATCAAAGGCAGCATCGGCGAGATTATTGATGCAAAGTCCTTTCGGTCGAATGGTCGGGTGCCGTGGTCGCGCAGAGATACTTTTCGGTATCAGGGGTATCAGATGGTCTGGATTCCCAACTATCAGGAGCCGGATAAGCTCGTCGACGGTCCGATCATCGATAGCTTTGATATCGAGGCAGGGCTGTTCCGTTTGCAGGAAGACTTCGATCTGAAAATGAACGCGGTCTACGTGGTTCGTGCGCCGCACGGTTACTCATGGAACATTCACGACAACATCATCAACGACTGTGCGCAGTTGGTGAATCTCGATGTGTTCGGTGGGCCGACGGCGGTGTTTTCGAACAACGTTCTAAAACGAAGTGAGGGCAACGCTGAATTGCCGGCGGTCGAGATCCATGGGGAGTTCGAGCGCCGTGGCAACCAGTTTTCAGGTTTCGAATAGCCTGACGCTCCTCCCCGAAATCAGAAGTTATGGATCGATCCGGACGCCGACTGACGGTGACGCATTTTCCCGAGCGAGCGAACTCGGATCCTCGCCCTTAACTCGTCCTGCATGCTTCTCAAAGATCTCATTGTCACCCGATGACGGCATTTACCGCTACGTGCAATTTCTACGAACCAAAAACATCGCGCCGCAATCCCCGCAGCACCTGAAGCCCTCCCCAATCCGATCCGCGCATGCGCTTGCCGGCGATGCTGCGATTCGTGCTGAAGCGTTCGCGATTTTCCTCGAATACCTCCTGCAGGAATTCCCCGCCACCAATCGCCGCCCCTTCGGTGAGATATCGCACCCGACACAACAAAATCTCTGCCACGCAAAGCTCGCCGCCGCGCTCCAACACTTCATCCACCTTCTCGCGCGTCATCCCTCGCCGTGCGCCCCGACCCGTTCGGGTGTCAGCCTGTCGCTCCTCGCCGTGTCCATACAAGAGCATTCGGTAGCGTGGTCCCACCGAACGCCAGTCCACCCGGCGATTCACTCCGAAGGATGTCCGCTCCAAAATGATCCGCAATCCATCACGGGCCGGTCTTTTCCCTGCTACCGCCTCCGCGTAACCGCACCAGCGGTAGTCCTCGGGGTCGTCGACGATTCCCGCGCGTACAGAATTGAGGTCGATGTACGCTGCGATGGTAAGCAACGCCGTCTCGTCCCGCTCCACCAGCACACTGCGGAACCGACTCTCCCATAAGGTCCCCGTCCTGCGATGACGACGGTTGTGCCAGCGGCTGTAGCGTTGTTTTAACTCCTTGAGGAATACCGACAACGAAAAGCGCCGCGCCTGATAACGCGCCAGGATCTCAGCCGTCCACTTACCGGTAGCGTCCTGCGAAGTCGCCCGATCGAGTTCCTGCACGGCATCGCGAAGCTCTCGCCTCTGGTAGATAAGTGGTAAAAGTTGCCGAAGCCTTTGCTCAGTCAGCGCTTCCTGAATATCCCGCTGCGGCACCCGGACCAAAAGATGGAAGTGGTTTTCCATCAGGCAGAAGGTCACCACTTGCACTCCACAGAACTGCTCAAGGCGACGCATCCAGTCATGAAAGTGCCTTTTCTCGGCTTCGCGCAGGGTCCTCTGACGGTCAGTCGTCCTCGAGGTCACATGATAGTAGGACTCGGTATGAGGGCGTAGAAGGCGGCGTGGCATGGTCGGGGATGGGGTGAGTGAAATAGAATAAGCGTAACGAGCGGGTCTGACAATATATAATTTTACCGGAATACGGTCTGACAATATATAAATTTACCGGAATACTATATCGAGAAATACTACGTTGACACAGCATTTTTTATGAGGCGAAGACTCCCGGAGCTTCTAACGGTGGAGGTTCGCCGGGTGTTCGAGCGCCGTGGCAACCGGTTCTCGAGTTTTGAAAAACCTGACTAATTGAATCGCAGTGCGTAGAGGTCGGCGTCTTTCATTTTTAGTCGAAGCCGGATCGTTTTTCCGTTCAGGGTGCTAAGGTCGGTGCCGGATTTCCAAGTTGCGGTGGCATCGAATTCATCGCCGAAAAGTTCGGGCATGTCGTCGAGTGCGAAGCCGGGAAGGGGCTGGCCTTTTTCGTCCTGGATTTCGATCTGGATCGATCCTGCGGCGGAGGTGGCGTAATTGAGTTGCAGAGATTTTCCGTCGAACTTGAGCGGGTGGGTGGTGAATTCTCCGTAGTGATTGGCTCCGGCGTGGATGGAAGCGAAGCCTTGCTGGCGAACGGTCAAGCGGCGGATGCGGTGGTCAGCATGGCGGTAGTGTTCGCTGATATAAAGTGACCACTCGCCGTCGCCGCCGTCGTAGATGCCGCACGCGGTCATGTTGCTGCGGTCGGTCCAGTTTTCCTGATCGGGTCCGGGTCGGACCCAGGCTTCAAGGAACGGGCGATCCCAGTTCACTCCATCGCGCGAGCTCATGAGAATGGCATCGGACACGCCTTTCACTTTGTGCTCCGGAATTTTCAGACGGGTCTGCACAAAGCGTTTTGGAAATGACAGCAGCAGGTGCGGCGCGGTCGGGCAGGGGACGGTTGCGGAGGTGTAGAAATGTTCCCCCGGAACGCCTTCAGCATAGCGGTGTGGAATGCCTTTCGACCACGACACAAAGTCCTGCGATGAGCAGCTCTGAATGGCTCGCAGATTATTGGAGAAAATTCGGCTGTAGCAGGCGTAGCGATCACGGGCGCTGTCCCAGAAGGCCAGGTTTTGCGAATCGAACGCGCCCTGGGTGATGACTGGCTCGGGGTTGAGTTTGTCCCAGTGAATGCCATCGGCGGAGGCGAAGGCGTAGAGGCCGCCAGGGGTTTCGCCGTATTGCCAGTTCTTTCCAGGCTGCTTGACGCCGCCGAGCGCCTTGTAGCGCGCGTCGGTCTGGGTGCCCGGTTTGGTATCGATGAACGGCGAAAAATTGTGCGATTCGACGCCCTTCCAAATGACGTTGTTGGCCTTGCTGCCGCTGACTTCGATCAGGCCCAGTTCGGGGCGGGTGAAATGGATGCCGTCCTCGCTGTCGGCCACGCAGGTGAGTTGATCTTCGGCGTGATCGCCGCCGCCTTCGTGGCCACCGGCGCGGTAGTAGAGCCGTACTTCGGTTCCGTCTTGAACGACGGAAAAATAGGCGCAGGTTGGGCCTTCCCAGGGCTTGTCGGTGGTCAGCACGATTTCCCGGCGCACGGGCTGATGCAACTTCAGGTTGACGTGGTGTTTAGAGTCGATCAGAAAGTTGTCGACGAACAGTTCCCAGCGTGAGCCGATATCGAGTGGTTCGGCGGCGGCTGCCTGGCCGATACTGGCAGCCATGACTGCCAGGGCTGCAGTGAAGGAGAAAAGGAATCGTTGTCTGATCATAATTATCGAAGTGTCGGTGACAGGCTGGCTTGGATGATTGGTAGGGGGCCCTGCATTTCAAGGCGAGCCGATTATGCTAACGAATCGCGCCAGAGTCGTGACGCTCGCTTTGTTGAGAAAATCAACCGAAGTCGGCTTCGATCGACACTTGATTCCGCACCTCTAGCATCGTAATTCGTGTCTATGTTTCAGAATGGCCAACGCGTTGTCTGCATCGATGACTCCTTTGAACCCTGGGTCTTCGATCTCTACAAATCTCTTCCCAAAAAGAACTCGACCTACACGGTCCGGGCCATGGGATCGGGGCGATCTAACCCGCAGTTTGTCGTCGATGATGATGCCAATCTGAGTATCAGTGCCGCCGACTACGATTTTTTGCTGCTTCTGGATGAACTCCACAACCCCGACGATCCGCATTCGACCATCAAGCAGGAGCTCGGCTTCAAGGCGGAGCGATTCGCGCCGTTGGAAGAGGATCTTGAGGAAAATAGAGAGATGGCAACGGTAGGCTTCGGACAGGAAGAGAAGGACTACTCGTTCTTGTCCGATGATAAGTGAGCCGCTGAAATTTATGAGCTGTCTCAAAATATCACAGCTGCTTTTTGCGGGCATCGTTTCGATGCTGCTCGGCGGGACATTCGATCAGGCATGGTGCGACGATCGCCCTGGCAAAAGTCAGCTTCACTACTACCGGCAGGTCGAACGGGGTGAGCCGAAGCAGAGCACTTTCGATGTCGTTGTCTACGGTGGCACGCCTGCGGGAGTAACGGCGGCGATTCAGGCGGCACGCATGGGGCGCGAGACGGTGCTGCTTTCCTTCAATCGACACGTCGGCGGCCTGTCGTCGGGTGGGTTGACGGCGACCGATGTCGGCAACAAGGCAGCGATCGGTGGATTGGCGATGGAATTCTACAATCGCGTCGGCAAGGTCAGGGATTTCCGGCCGTCGGTGGCGGAATCGCTGTTTCGAAAAATGCTTGAAGAGGCGGGCGTGACGGTGCTTCTGGAGCGCTGCCTGGAGTCCGTGACCATGGCTGATGGCCGTCTGGTGTCGGCGACGCTGGAGACCGGGGAAACGGTTGAGGCGGCAATGTTTGTCGATGCCACCTATGAGGGCGACCTGCTGGCGGCGGCGAATGTTTCGTATCACGTCGGGCGGGAACCGGTCGGCACGTATGGAGAGACCCTGGCCGGGCAGTGGCAGAAGCTTTCCTGGAAAGACGTCTACCAGTTCTGTCGACTGCCGCTGAGTCCCTATGTCGACCCGCAGGATCCGGATTCGGGATTGCTGGCGGAGATCGCCACCGAGTCGCCGGGCAAAGCGGGCGAGGGGGATTTCAAAGTTCAATCGTACAACTTCCGGATCTTCCTGAGTGAGCAGGAGGATAAAATGCCGTTTCCCAAACCGCGCGGCTACGATCCGGCCCGCTACGCTCTGCTCGGTCGGTTTTTGAATTTTGATCCGTCGCCGCAATGGACACTCAACTACACGGTCGCGCCGATGACCGATGGCCCGGTGCAGATGCGGGTGGGCGACAGTAACAATGCGGGTAGTTTTTCTTCCGATTATGTCGGCGGCAATTATCGATGGCCGGACGGCACTTACCAGCCGGCTTCTTTTACCGAACTGCCTGCGCCGCGTCATGGCTTGCCGGTGTCGTTTCGTGAATTGTATGAGGAGCGCGAGCGCATTTTTCAGGATCACGTCAGTTATCAGCAGGGACTGATGTATTTCCTGGCCAACGACCCGCAGGTTCCGGCGGAGCTGCGCGAGCGGGTCAACGGTTTTGGTCTCGATCCGGATGAGTTTCAGGAATCGGAGTTCTGGCCGCACCAGCTCTACGTGCGCGAAGGTCGGCGCATGCTTTCTGACTACGTGATGACCGAGGCGAACTGCCGATCGGAGGAAGTCATCGATGACTCGGTCGGCATGGCTGCTTACGGCATGGACTCGCATTTCTGTCAGCGCGTGGTGGTCGAGGAGAATGGCAAAACGACGGTGCGCAACGAGGGCGGCTTCGCGGTGGGTTGTCCGCGGCCGTATCCGATTTCGTTTCGGTCGATCGTTCCGAAGCAGGAGCAATGCGAAAATTTGTTGGTGCCGGTTTGCCTATCTGCGTCGCACGTGGCCTATGGTTCGATCCGCATGGAGCCGGTGTTTATGATTCTCGGTCAGAGTGCCGGCACCGCGGCGGCGTTGGCGATCGAAGCAGGCGCGGCTGTGCAGGCTCTGGACTATGAGAGTTTGAGGTCACGGCTGGTAGCTGACGGCCAACTGCTCGACTACGCGGCAATGCCCAAACCGGTCACCAATTTCACCGCCATTGATTCGCTCAAGGGCGTTGTTGTCGACGACACGGATGCGACACTGAGCGGACAGTGGACGAAGTCATCGCTTGGAGTGGGCGTTCACGAGGGCTACCAACACGACGGCGGTCGAAGCGACGGCGAGTCGCTTGCCGAATTTACAGCTCAACTGCCTGCGGCCGGAGAATACGAAGTGCAAATCGCCTACAGCGCTAACCCGAACCGGGCTACTAAGGTGCCGGTTATTGTCGCCCACGCTGACGGCGATGACGAACGGGCAGTGAATCAACGTCTAGCTCCGAAGGTCGGTGGAATGTTTACCCCGGTCGGCACTTATCGATTTGAGAAATCAGGCAAGGTTAGCATTTCGAACCGCGAAACCGATGGCTTTGTCATCATCGACGCGGTGCGTTGGCTGCGGACAGGGGAGTAGTTCGCGACCGGCAGTAGGATGGGCTGCCATCCCATGGACGTCAGGGTAAGAAATGGCTGAACGGGCTGAAGGCCCGATAACACAGAGTCCACCCGTTCACGGCTGGGTACAAGCAGACAGGAAATGTGCGGCCTGTAAGGCCGCCAGCGAACGTTAGCCCGCTGACGATTGATTCTCTGCTGCCGCCCTTTCAGGACGGTGAAACTTGGAAAACGGGTTCCCGGGCCTGAAGGCCCGGGCTTTGTGCTGGTGGGCCTTCAGCCCTCTTGCTGAACACCTTACTCTGACGCCTATGGGCTGCCAGTCCGTCCCCGTTGCGGTGATTTCCTTTTGCGTGATTTTTTTCTGAAAAGATCGGCAGGTTTTCTATCCTCGGGGGAGTAGGATCGATGAATGAGCAGCGATCGTCCATCTGAGGAGAAGTTCCTGCGCGTCTTTTTGCGCAGCGAAGACGACCTGCGCTCGTACTGTCGGGCGCTGCTGCCAACCTGGGAGGCGGTCGATGAGGTCATGCAGGAAGCGAGTGTGGTGATGTGGCGCAAGCTCGATCAGTTGCGCGACGAGTCGGAGTTTTTGCTGTGGGCGAAGGTCATCGTGCGCTTCGAATCGCTGAAGGCGCGGCGCACGTTTGCCCGCGACCGGCATCAGTTCGGTGACGATGTTTTTGAACTACTGGCGGCCGACGAAGGTTGTCCGGACGAGGATGAGTTGATGCAGGAACGGGAGGCGCTCAAGGGCTGTCTCGGCAAACTGAATGGCACCCAACGCGAGTTGGTGCTGACGCCGTACCGCGGCCACGGAGCGGTGACGGATTTGGCGGAAGATTCGGGTCGTTCGGTAAACAGTCTTTACAAAAAGATCGGTAGATTGCGCGAGAAACTCACGCAGTGCGTCGAGAGTCAGCTGGCCGGTGCTAAACTGCAGGAGGGTTTGTCGTGATGTCAAACGAACGCTTGCCTGCGCTGATCGCGCAGTATCAGACGGGACAGATTTCCGACGGCGATTTTGCCGCATTGGAGACCGCCCTGCGGGAATCGCAGGAGGCGCGGGAACTGTTCCATCGCGTTTGCCGGATTGATTCTCAGTTGCGGCGTGAGGCAGAGAACTCCGACGGGAACGCCGTCGACGATGCCGGCGATTCGGCAAAAATAATTTCGCCAATCTTCCGGCCGATGGCGTGGCTGTCTGCCGCTGCGGCGGTAGCGTTGGCGGCGATTCTCACCTGGTCGCAGGCGTCGCAGCCGCGGGTGATTGCGACCTTGGTGTCCGCTGAAAATGCGGCGTGGGAGAGTTCATTGCCGACTGAGCCGGGATCTCGATTGACTCGCGGCTACTTAAAACTGCAGACGGGAATCGGCACGATCCGTTTTGAGTCGGGAGCTGAGTTGGTGCTGGAGGCGCCGGCCAAGCTGATGCTGAAGGGGCCGATGCGGGCGAAGCTGGTGGCGGGTGCCGCCATGCTGGAAGTGCCGGAGTCGGCAATCGGGTTTGTGCTGGAGACCCCTGAGGGGCATGCGGTCGATTTTGGAACCAAGTTTGCGGTGGATGTTGACGGCGCCAATCGGCAGTCGGTTTTTGAAGTGATCGAAGGCGAGATTGGAGTGCACCATTCTGCTTCGGGAGAGCAAGTTCGCCTGGTGGGTGAAGGCCGGTCGGCCACCGTGTCGGAGAAGTCGCTGGTCGCGTTCGATTCCTCCGAGCACGAGGAGGAAGTGCATCGTCCGCAGGAAGTGTTGCGCATCGGAACCGGTGGACGGGCGACGTCGATCATTCCCAACAACAAACGCGAAAAGTTTCTCCGTCCGGATGTGTTGGCGGTGAAAAAGACCAACAGTGGAAAGTGGGATCAGCGTTCGCTGATGAGCTTCGATGTATCTGCGGTGGATCTGAAGGCGGTCGAATCCGTGCGACTACGACTCAATCTGGTTCCGAGCTCGGCGGGGTATGCTTCCCGCTTACCGAAGATCAATCGCTTTGCGGTATACGGCTTTACTGATCCTGCGAAAACGAACTGGAAAATTGACTGTCGGTGGGAAGAAGCGCCAAGGCCTGAAGATGGCATTTCGCTGGGAAGCTTTGAAATTCCGCGCAGTCAGGAGCGCGGCGCATTTACCCTTCAAACTCCGGAATTGCACCAGTTCTTGAAAGCAAACGCCGCCCAGCCGATCACACTGATGCTGGTCCGTGAAACGGCTCAGATCGAAGGTAAGGGACCGGGTATGACGCACATGTTTGCCGCCGATTCTCACGCTGAGGCAGTCGGTCCAATGTTGGAATTTTTGCTACCGAAACCATGACCAGGAAGAATCGAATGATACTGCCGTTGATCGCAGCGGCGATCGCGATGGTTGGCTTTTTTGCGCAGCCTGCACTGCGGGCTCAGGACGACGCTGTGCAAGTCAATGCGACAGAACAGCCCGGTCGCGGTGCGGTGATGCCGGAGCGGCATTTTAAAATGTTCGAAAAGTACTGCCTCGATTGTCACGATGCTCTGACCGAAAAGGGCGAACTCAATCTGGAGGATCTGTCGTTTAATCTGACGGAGGATATTCAGACCGCCGAGACCTGGAACCATATTCTTAACTCGATCAACTCGGGTGAGATGCCGCCGGAGGACAAGAAGCAGATTAGTGATGACGAGAAGACAGTATTTCTCCGCGACCTGTCTGAGAACATGGTGCTGGCCCGGTCGATCCTCAGTGACAGTGGTGGCGTGATTACTCTGCGTCGTTTGAATCGACGTGAGTACGGCAACACCTTGGAGCATCTGCTCGGCGTCGCACCGGATGTTTCGCTGCTGCCCGATGATCAGGCGAGTTCGGAATTCGACACCATGGGGGCGTCGTTGTTTTTCTCGAGTGATCAGCTGGAGCAATATCTGGCCACCGCACGCAAGACTCTGGAGTTGGCGCTGTTGGCGAAACCGGCCAAGCCATCGGAAATCGTGCGCATTGAGCCGGAGGAAATCTATATCCCACTCTATGCTGAGTTGGCGAAAAAGAAGCTCGAAACCGCCACAAGCTACTACAGTTGGCTCGCGGCCGGGGGCGCGGACGAAAATTCGAAAGAGTTTGGCTTTCTCGATGGTTGGCAGGCGGGTCGGCAGATCAATGGTTTCCGCGACAGTTATCTGCCGCTGGAGAGATGGTTGCTGGCTCCGGAGAACAAGACGGGAGCGGCTTTGATGATTACCATCAAGGACGGTTTTACCTCGATGAAACTGCCGCAGGTGCGTGCGTGGCAGCCGGGCAAATACATCATTCGGCTGCGGGCCGGGGCTTACGAAGATGATCCGGAGCGTTTCCGGTATCTCGAATTCGTTCGCCGCGAGCAGCAGAATTCGACGCGACTGGGCTGGCGCAAGGTCACCGCTCCGCTGGGCAAGCCGGAGGTGATCGAGTTCACGTTCGACCACGAGCCCGGTGTAGATGCTGCCTATTGGGTGCAGAAGCGTTCGCACATGGATCGTGGCGATAAGAATCTGGAGGCGGTTTATCGCAGGGAAAACGGTTTCGGCACTCCGTGGGGAGTGTGGATTGATTGGATCGAATTGGAGGGGCCACTGCCCGAGGAACCGAACCCGGTGGTTGCCGGGGTGCTCTTTCAAAAACGCGCCGACCAGAGCGATAACGACTACGCGAAAGAAGTGCTGAAGCGATTTGCCGGAAATGCTTTTCGCGGTGAGGAGCCGGCACAGGATTTCCTCGATAAGTTGTTTGACCGCTATCAGGACAATCGGAGCAAGGGGCAGGCGCTGAAGGAAGCGTTGATCGGTCCGATGTCGATCGTGCTATCGTCGCCGACGTTTATGTATCTGGTGGAGTCCGCTTCGGGTGACAATGTCGAGGCTCTTGCGGGCCGTGAACTGGCGGCGCGCCTTTCGTATTTTCTGTGGAGTACCCAGCCAGACGAAGAGCTTCTCCGCGTGGCGAGTTCAGGTGAGCTGACCAAGCCCGAGGTGTTGAAGCAGCAGACGGAGCGCATGTTGGCCGATCCGCGTTCGGACCGCTTTGTGCGGGGCTTTGTTTATCAGTGGTTGGAAATGCAGCGCCTGGGCATGTTTGCTTTTGCGGGGCGTGATTTTCCTAACTTCGATAATGCCGTTCGCGATTGTGCCGGGGAGGAAATCTATCAGACGTTTACGACCTTGATGAAGGAAAAGCTGCCGCTGCGAAATATGCTCAAATCAGACTTCGTGGTGGTCAATGATGTGCTCGCCGGTTACTACGGCCTGGACGGAGTCGAGGGGCATCACTGGCGCAAGGTGGCACTTCCGGCGAATTCAGTTCGTGGTGGATTGTTAGGGTCGGCTGCGGTCGCTGCGATGGGATCCGACGGGCAGCGATCATCGCCAGTCGAGCGTGGTGCCTGGGTGCTGCGGCATTTGCTCAATGATGCTCCGCCACCGGCTCCGCCGAATGTTCCCCAGCTGAGCCGTTTCGACGACGAAATTCTGTCGGCCCGCGACCTGCAACGCGCCCACCAGGAGGAGCCGCAGTGCGCGCAATGCCATCAGAAAATCGACCCGATTGGCTTCGGCCTGGAGAACTTTGATGCGGCCGGTGCGTGGCGCGAGGTGGAATTGATCACTAGCGGAAAACGTGGAAAAGATACCAAGGAGTTTCCGATTCAACCAACCGGGAGTTTCGGTAAGGGCGATAAATTTGGTGATTACTTCGAGCTGCGCGACGAGATCGCTGACGAGATCGATGGCTTCGCCATGGGAATGACCGAAGCGTTGATCAGTTACGGTCTGGGCCGATCGTTCGGTTTCACGGATTACAATCTCGCCCACGACATCGTCGCAGGGGCGAGTGGCAGCGAGTATGCCATCACCGATTTCATCCACGGCCTCGTTCAATCAAAAGTGTTTCGGAGTAAGTGAAGCAGTTTTGCTACGATTTGAAAATTGCCCTGATTTGCCAGTGCCTATCCGAAAAAAATTGCCCTTCGATCGTAAAGAAACATTCCAGTAGCATGGGCTGAAGGCCCATCAGCACAAAGCCCGGGCCTTTAGGCCTGGGAACTCGACAAGTAAATTTCATGCGGCCTGAAAGGTCGCCAGCAAACGACATTACTCCATGCCTCAATCCCTCCACAGCTGCTACGGCCATTTGGTTTTCTCGACCAAAGGCCGTCAGCCGATGATCACCGCCGACATCGAGTCCCGACTCTTTGAATACATCGGGGGCATCGTCCGGGGGCTCAATGCCAGATTGATCGAAATCAATGGCATGCCCGATCATGTGCATATTTTGATCCGGGAATCAAAGTCGGTGGCTGACCAGGATTTCATTGGCCCGTTGAAAGGTGATTCGTCGCGATGGGTGAATCAGACGTTTTCGGAACGAGAGCAGTTCAATTGGCAAGGCGGTTACGGTTGGTTCAGCGTTGGGCCGCAAGATCTCGAAACTGCGACGGAGTACATTCGTAACCAAAAGAGCCATCACGAGAACGTGAATTTTCAGGACGAGTTCCGGCAATTCTTAAGACGATACAATGTTGAATATGATGAACGATACGTTTGGGACTGAGGCGACTGCTGGCGACCTTTCAGGCCGCTGTCCTTTTGCCGCGGAAACCCAGGCCTGAAGGCCTGGGCTTTGTGCGATCAGACTT
>JBBKXR010000066.1:0-9229 GCA_037969585.1 Verrucomicrobiales bacterium | reverse complement strand
CGGCGGTGGCGGCGGTGGTCCACGTCGTTAGTTTGTTATAGGTCGGGGTTTTGCCCGGGCCAGTTACTATTTTTCACTCAATTATTTCTCAGTTTAAAAAGGATATTTTGTCATGCCGTTGATGCCCAAACGTGTAAAGCACCGCAAGTCCCAGCGAGGTAGCCGGGCCGGTAACGCAACCCGTGGAACCAAGGTCAGCTTTGGTGAATACGGTCTGCAGTGCCTCGGTCGCGACTGGATCACCAATCGCCAGATCGAAGCCTGTCGTATTGCGATCAATCGAAACCTTAAGCGGAAAGGCAAAGTTTGGATCCGCATTTTCCCGCACAAACCGATCACGCAGCGCCCGCCTGAAACTCGAATGGGCAAAGGTAAGGGATCTCCTGAGCATTGGGTTGCGACCGTGCGCCCCGGCACGATGATGTTCGAGGTGGCTGGCGTGTCCGAAACGGCGGCGCGCGAGTCAATGCGCCTGGCTGCCAATAAGCTTGGTGTTCGCACTCGTTTCGTTGTCCGTTAAACACTTTGTAACTCACTAGATTCCGATTGACGCGAAGCCTGTTGTAAACGATAGCCCTGTCCCTCGCGCCATGTCGCTCGTCAGTGACCTTTTGGCCTAGCCTTTCCTATCATTCTGCGTTTCCTACCTTTTAGTACGATGCCAACCAAAATCAGCGAACTTAGAGAAAAGTCGTCCGACGAATTAACGTCTGATCGCACCAACCTCCGTGAGGAAGCGCTCAATCTGCGTATCCAGCAGGAGAGTGGTCAGTTGGAGAATCCGGCTCGCATCCGCGAGGCTCGGCGCGAAGTGGCCCGCATCAATACTTTGCTCTCGGAGCGTCGTTTGAAGTCGGCCGCCGAGGCTGCGGACACTGCTGCTGAGTAAGATCGAGAGCGCGCCTTTTACTAGACCCAATTTTATCGGCAAGCGAACTTGCCAAACTTTCTAAAGCCATGAGCGACGTTAAAACTACTGAAACCGATTCCGGAGCTACTACCGCTGACAAGCGCGAGCGCGGGATGCGCAAAACGCGCGTTGGCGTGGTCATCTCCGATAAAATGGAGAAGACTATCGTTGTTGAGGTGGTGCGCCGTGTGCCACATCCGCGTTTCAGTAAGATCGTCAAGTTGACGACTAAGCTATACGCCCACGACGAAGAAGGTGCTGCCAAGATTGGTGACAAGGTTCGCGTCATGGAGACTCGTCCCATGAGCAAGAAGAAGTGCTGGCGCCTGATGGAGGTCGTCGCGCACTAAGGGTTGCTACGTTTTGTGACTCTTTTCTATTAACTAATTAAAACTCAGCCGGGAACTATACAACCATGATCCAGATGGAATCCAAGGTCCAGATAGCCGACAACTCGGGCGCTCGCGTCGCGAAGATGATCGGTGTATTGGGCAAACGCACCAAGAGCGCGGGCATTGGTGATATCATCACGGCTCACGTCCGTGAAGCTTCACCAACGTCGAACGTCAAAAAGGGCGAGGTCGTCCAGGCAGTGGTGGTTCGCACCGCCGCTCCAATCCGTCGGGCCGATGGCTCGACGCTGCGCTTCGACCGCAACGCGATCGTCTTGATCGATAAAGACAAGAACCCGCGCGGCACTCGTATCTTCGGGCCGGTGGCTCGTGAGTTGCGCGATAAGAACTTCATGAAAATCGTTTCCCTCGCTCCCGAGGTACTGTGATGAGCACAAAAATCAAAACTCACGTCAAAAAGGGTGACGAGGTGGTAGTCATTTCCGGCAACCATCGCGATCAACAGGGCAAGGTGCTCCAGGTGTTTCCAGAAAAAGGTCACGTCTTGATCGAAGGGGTGCGCATGATTAAAAAGCATGCCGCCAAATCGCAGGACCGTCCCGAAGGTGGCATCATCGAACGCGAAGGCCCGATTCATATTTCCAACGTTAAGCTCGTCAAAGCCGACTAAAACACTGGCTGATTGCTCTCCGACCGTTGGCTTACTTGCCTCCGTCGAAGCTGCTGAAGACCATTGTTTAACTCACTAATTTTTCCGACCATCCCGTCCCAGGCCATGGAACCCACTCTGCTCACAAAATACAAAAGCGAGATCGCCGGCACGCTGCGCGAAAAGCTCAGCCTCGAAAACGTGCACGAAATCCCGCGTATCGAGAAAGTCACGCTTAACAGCGGCTTCGGTAATCTCGACGACCGCAAACAGGCGGCCGAAGATGTAATCCGCGAGTTCGGCGTGATCACTGGCCAGTTGGCGGTGCCGACTCGTGCCAAGAATGCCATTTCAAACTTTAAACTGCGCGAAGGTGATGTCATTGGTGCTCGCCTCACGTTGCGCGGTGCGCGCATGTGGGAGTTCCTCGATCGCTTCATCAATGTCGCCATACCGACGATTCGTGACTTTCGCGGTGTTTCCGCAAAGAGCTTCGACGGTCGTGGTAACTACACGATCGGCATCAACGATCACACCATTTTTCCTGAGGTCGAACTCGACAAGGTGACTCGTACCATCGGTTTCGATATCACGATCGTGACCACCGCGAACGACAATGATTCCGCTCGTGAATTGCTGACCGCTCTCGGTATGCCGTTCCGCAAACCGGCTTCCGCTTCCGCCGCCTGATTTAATTTCTCCCGCCAATTTTTACGTTAAAAGACTCCACTACGATGGCTGTACTTACTGATCCAATCGCCGACTTCCTGACTCGGTTCAAGAACGCCACCATGGCGCGCAAAGAAGAATTTGTTGCTCCGCACTCGCGGATCAAGGTGCATATCGCCGAGATCCTCAAGGAGGAGGGCTACATTTGGTCTTTCGAGCTTGGTGAAGATGAGAGTGGTCACAAGACGATTTCGGTGAAGCCGAAGTACGTTGACAAGAGACCCGCTCTGACCGATCTGAAGCGCGTCAGTCGCCCGGGTTTGCGACGCTATGTCGGCTCGTCCGACATCCCGCACGTTCTCGGCGGTATGGGCATCGCGATTGTTTCGACTTCCAAAGGAGTGATGTCCGGTCACCGTGCGCGCCGCGAGAAACTCGGTGGTGAGGTTCTCGCCCACGTCTGGTAATTTTTCTTTTTCACGACTCGGCCCGCGGGCTGAGTGACTGCAGCACCCTTTTTAATTAATTTAATTCGTTTACGATCATGTCCCGCATCGGAAGACAACTTGTAGCAATTCCCGAAAAGGTTTCGGTGAAAATCGACGGCCATAATCTCAGCGTCGAAGGTCCAAAAGGGAAGCTCGAATGGGCTCTCCCCGAAGGCATCACGATGAGTGAGCAGGATGGTTCGATCCAAGTCGAGCGGGCTTCCGATGATCGCCGACTCAAAGCCTTGCACGGCACGGCTCGTGCGCTGCTTTCCAACATGGTCGAAGGTGTCAGCACTGGATTCGTTCGCGATCTTCAAATTCAAGGTGTGGGTTTCCGTGCCACGGTTAAGGATAAGGTGCTCGACCTCAGTCTCGGTTACTCGCACCCTGTCGAGCATCCGATTCCGGATGAGCTCACGGTGACGGTCACTGACAATACCAGCATCAAGGTGGAAGGTATCGATAAGCAACTCGTTGGTCAGTTTGCCTCCGACGTTCGCGCTTACTATCCGCCGGAGCCTTATAAGGGTAAAGGTGTTCGCTACGTCGGCGAATACGTCCGCCGCAAAGCAGGTAAGAGCGTCCAGTAGTGTTTGCTGGTCTGACCTCTTACTCTCAATCTTTCAATCTTTCTCCTTTCCGAAAAAATGAGCCAACTCAATCGTAAGCTTGCCCGTCGCCGCGTTCACCGCCGCATTCGCAAGAAGCTCGCCGGCACCGCAGAGCGTCCGCGTCTGGCCGTGCACTTCTCCAATAACCATGTCTACGCCCAGATTATCGACGATCTCCAAGGAACAACCTTGTTGTCGGCGTCGACCGTAGAAAAAGGTACCAGCAAGAGTGCCAGTGCCAACATTGCTTCGGCAGCTGACATCGGCAAGAAAGTCGCCGAAAAAGCCAAGGCCGCCAAAATTGAGCAGGTCGTATTCGACCGAGGTGGATTCTTTTTTCATGGTAAGGTCAAAGCCCTTGCCGATGCCGCCCGCGAGGCCGGCCTCCAGTTTTAGTCAAAGCGTCAGTCAGCAGGCAACCAATCGAAATTTTTAAGATGGCCAACGAAGAAGAAAAAGATACCGCTGCGGAAGCTCCGGAAGATGCCAAGGCGCAAGCGTCTGAAGCGACGGAAGCGACGGAAGCTACCACGGATACAACTCCTGCAGCTGAGGAGGCGAAAGCTACTGAGGCACCTGCTGCTGAAGAAGCCGCTGCGCCTGCTGCCGAGGAGGCTCCAAAAGCCGAGGCCGGGGCGGAAGCGTCTGCCGACGGTGAAGCTGCTGGAGAGGGGGGCGATGATGCCAATACTGCATCCGCTGCTCGGGTGATGAAGGCCAAGAAGCAGTTCGAAAATCTGCAGGCTGTCGACGAGGAGCCTGAGTTGATGGAGAAAGTGGTGTTCATCAACCGATGTGCCAAGGTGGTCAAAGGTGGTCGCCGTTTCAGTTTCAGTGCACTTGTGGTCGCAGGTGACCAGAAGGGCCAGGTTGGTTTCGGGTTTGGTAAAGCCAACGAAGTCGCCGAATGCATTCGCAAAGCCAGTGATGATTCGAAGAACTCGATGGTCAAAGTCGCCATCGACGGCAACACGATTCCTCATCAAGTGATCGGTGAATACGGTGGCGGTCGAGTGCTGCTGCGCCCGGCCTCCGAAGGTACCGGGATCATCGCCGGTGGTGGCGTTCGCGCCGTGGTCGAAGCGGCGGGCATCAAAGATGTTCTCGCAAAATCACTGGGATCTAACAATCACGCAAACGTCGTCAAAGCGACGATTGCTGCGCTGCAATCGCTGCGCACCCGCGACGAAATTTTTGCCCTGCGCGGCAAAAAGATCCGCGACAAAGCGTCACTCTGAAGGGTTCGTTATCCGTTATTTGGGATTCGTCCATCGGATACTCCTTTCCTCTATTCTCTCTCCTACCTCTTTCTTAAAATGAGACTCAACGATCTGAAACCACGTCCCGGAGCCAAACACCGTCGTCGCCGCGTCGGCAAAGGTGAAAGTTCCGGCCTCGGCAAGACCTCCGGTCGCGGTAACAAGGGCCAGAAATCACGTTCCGGCTCGTCGATCCGTCCTGGCTTCGAAGGTGGCCAGATGCCGTTGATTCGTCGTCTGCCTCGCGTCGGCTTCAACAACAAGCAATTCGCGACCACTTACTGGGTGGTGAACGTCAGCAAGCTTGAGGAATTTTTCGCCGATGGTGACAAAGTCGACCAGACTTCGTTGCGTGAGAAGGGCTTGGTAAAAGGCAGCGCTCACAACGGGGTGAAAATTCTCGGCAACGGCGACTTGAGCATAAAGCTCCAAGTGGCGGTCGATAAAGTCAGCGCAACTGCGAAAGAAAAGATCGAGAAAGCCGGCGGCAGTGTCGAAGGCGGTGAGTAATTGATCGTCGCAACGGGTGGTATTGACCCGATAAGTACGAGTTCAACTTTGCTTCGTTTCACCCACGACACGACCGATAGATCATGATTTCCGCCTTCGCCAATACGCTGAAGATACCTGAACTTCGGCAGCGCATCATTTTCACGCTGTTGATGATTCTGATCGTGCGTCTCGGCGCAGCGATCACACTTCCAGGTGTTGATGGTAACGTGCTTTCGGAGATGTTGGCGAGCGCCCAACTGGCGAGCGGCGACGGAGAGGGCAGCCGTGGTGCCGGCACCATGATGGCATTGATGAATGTCTTCAGCGGTGGTGGACTTCAGAACTGCGCGATTTTCGCCCTGGGCATCATGCCCTATATCAGTGCATCGATCATGATCCAGCTACTGACGGCGGTGGTGCCGAAGCTCGGCAAACTGGCGCGTGAAGAGGGCGGCCGGGAAAAGATCAATCTGTATACCCGCTACCTGACGATCGTGCTTTGCCTGATCCAGGGTTACATGCTGGCTCGCTCGTTGTTCAATCCGCAAAACAATTTTCTGCTTAAGAGTTTGATTGGTGACGATACCGGTCGACCGCTGGTACCCGACCAGACCGTAGGATTCCTGATTATCGCGGTGCTTACCATGACCGCCGGCACGATGCTGAAGATGTGGCTCGGTGAGCAAATCACCGAACGCGGAATCGGTAACGGTATTTCGCTGATCATCACGGTAAATATCATTTTCTCCCTCCCGGGTGCGCTGGTGCAGGTGTTCGAAACTTTCGTGCAGGGTGCTTCTACCGACCCGGTCAAGCCGCTGAAGCTGGTGGCACTATTAGCTTTCTTCCTGTTCGTGATCGCTGCGGTCATCGCGATCACTCAAGCGCAGCGCCGTATCAGTATTCAGTACGCCAAGCGCGTCGTCGGTCGTAAGCAGTACGGTGGTCAGACACAGTATATGCCGCTCAAAGTGAATTACGCGGGCGTGATGCCGATCATTTTCGCACAGGCCATTCTGCTGTTTCCATCACAGATCATTGGCATGGCTTTTCCCAATGTGGCGTGGGCTCAGCAGCTCGCGGCCAACCTCGGCGGCTCTGGATCGCTGTATTTCATCCTGTCGGCAGTGATGATTTTCTTCTTCAGCTACTTCTGGGTAGCGACCATGTTCCAGCCCAACCAGATCGCTGAAGATCTGAAACGTAACGGTGGTTACATCCCGGGCGTGCGCCCTGGTCGTCCGACCTCGGATTTCCTCGACTACACGATGAGCCGCCTGACTTTTGCGGGTGCCATCTTCCTGACCATCGTGGCAGTTCTTCCGAACCTGCTTAGTCAGTGGATGCAAATTCCGCCGCTGGCTGCTCAATTCTTTGGTGGCACCAGCCTGTTAATTCTGGTCGGAGTGCTGCTCGACATGATGCGTCAGATCGAGACCCACCTGATTCAGCGCCACTATGATGGCTTCCTGCGCAAAGGTCGCATGCGTGGACGTTTTGAGCGGACCCAGGCAAGTGGTGCCGTAGCCAGCTCCAACCAGATGATCTGGCTTTCCGTTGTCGCGGCTCTGTTGATCATCCTCGCAGTTGCCTATTTCCTCTATCAATCACGTAACTAAGGTCAGGGTTCACGGCTCGGCGAAAGCGCCCAGTCCCAGTCAGACTGTCGCGCGTTGATTTCCGGGCTTGGCTCTGAAAAAATAACAACGCAGCGTCGGCACCCAGGACGCCCCGATCTCTTACCGAATCGTTCGATTGCCAGTCATGGCCAGCAGCTCCAGCAAAATTCCGATTCGCAAAGGTCGCCAAGTCGACTACATGCGGGAAGCGGGACATCTCGCCGCGGAGATCCTGCAGGCGACCGCTCGCGAGATCCGGCCTGGCGTTACCACCGGTGAAGTGGACGCGGCGGCGGCGGAGATGATGAAGGAGAAAGGCTGCGAGAGTGCTTTTCTTGGCTATCGCGGATTTCCCGGGCACATTTGCATTTCGGTCAACGAAGAGGTCGTTCACGGCATCGGTGGTCCGCGCCTCATCCAGCCGGGCGATGTGGTGAAGATCGACGTCGGAATTTTTCATAAAGGTTGGGTAGGGGACAATGCCCTGTCGATTCCGGTCGGTGCTATCCCAAAGGAATCCGAGCGCCTCCTGTTCGCCACCGAGGAATCGTTGGCGGCGGCGATAAGTCATGCGCGACACGGCGAACGTCTCGCCGATCTGTGCGCATCCGTCGAAAAAGTGTCCGAGCAATACGGGTACTCGGTCGTTCGCCAGTTTGTTGGTCATGGGGTGGGGCGCAATCTTCACGAAGAGCCGCAAGTTCCGAATCACTGGAGTCGTGCCGAGATGGGCAGTGGTCCGCGCTTGAAAGCGGGCATGATTTTGGCGATCGAACCCATGGTCAATGCCGGCACCGAGGATGTGCGTATCCTCGATGACGAGTGGACCGTGGTGACCGCCGACAAGGCCTTGTCGGCTCATTTTGAGCACACAGTGCTGATAACTGACGACGAACCAGAGATTTTAACACCTCGCCCGCGCACTATCGCAACGCTTGCAAATACGCCAGCGACCGAATGACCGAAATCATTCGTAATAGTCATATTCGTTTCAAGTCCCTGTTTTCGCGCGAATCGTGCCTTTAGAATTTTTTTTAGAAAAACGCCAGAAATGCTAATCCCATCTTGCCAGTTGCCGAACATATGATAAAGGTTTCATCCCCCGTTTTGGCGGGGTGGACTTTTTGTTGCCGCGACTAAAGGATGTTCTCGAAAGAGGCCCCGTTACCAAGGTAGCAATTGTCATGAGAAGCCAGTGGGGAGTCCCGCTATTTGCTCGCTCACCCGCGATTATTCGCTTCGTCCTATTTAATTTTTTTTACGCTAACCATGAAAGTTCGACCTTCAGTAAAACGTTTGTGCAGTGACTGCCGAGTCATTCGGCGGGAAGGCGTATTGCGCGTTATCTGCAAAAACCCGCGTCACAAACAGCGACAGGGTTAAAGTTTCCGTTTCCTATTTTTCGATCAATCGTTGATCACAGTCCCTTTTTATTCGTAAGCCATGGCCAGACTTCTTGGAGTTGAAATTCCTAACGAAAAACGCATCGAAGCGTCGTTGCCGTATGTTTTCGGGATCGGTCCAGTGACCGCGAAGAAAATTCTCGATCAAGCGGGTGTCGATCCGAACATTCGCACGGGCGAGCTGACTGATGACCAACTCGGTTCGATCGGTCAAGCGATCAACACCAGTGGCATCATCATCGAAGGTGATCTGCGTCGTGAGTTGCAGGGACACCTTAAACGCCTCTCGTCGATCAACTGCAATCGTGGCGTTCGACACCGCAAAGGCTTGCCGGTTCGCGGTCAGCGCACCTCTACCAACGCCCGAACCCGTAAGGGTAAGCGCAAGACGGTTGGCGTGGTACGCAAGGCCTAGTCCTAGTCCTAGTCCAAGTCCAAGTTCAGTTATTTATCAGGCGTCTTTGCCCTTCAGTCGAAGACATCATCAGCGAACGCTAATTTTTAGTTTCAGTATTTTTTTATAAAGTCATGGCGGAAGATTCCGACACACCCAAACAGGACGACGCAGCAGCAGCCCCCGAAGAAGAGGCTGCCGCAACGACTCCTGCCGAAGAAACTCCGAAAGCGGAAGCTAAGGCTGAAGAGTCTGCTCCCGCTGCCGAAGCAGCTAAAGAGGAAGCCGCCGAGGAAAAGTCTGAGGAAACTGCTCCTGCTGCCGAGGAAAAGGCCCCTTCAGCTGATGAGGAAAAGGCAGCGGCTGCGGCTGCGGCTGC
>JBBKXR010000065.1:0-26917 GCA_037969585.1 Verrucomicrobiales bacterium | reverse complement strand
ACGCGACATGCTCAAGGACACGCTCATCGTCTGGAGCGGCGAGTTCGGTCGCACCCCCTATGCCCAGGGCAACGACGGACGCGATCACAACAACAAAGGCTTTTCCGCATGGATGGCTGGCGGCGGCGTGCGCGGCGGCCTCCGCTACGGCGCCACCGACGAACATGGTTACCAAGCCGTCGAAAACAAAACTCACATCCACGATCTGCACGCGACCATGCTCCACCTCATGGGACTCGATCACAAAAAGCTCACCTACAACTACGCCGGGCGAGACTTCCGACTCACGGATGTTTACGGAGAAGTCATGAAAGGCGTTTTAGGCTGAGATAGGCTCTGCCTTCGCCAAACGGATGACGAATAGTGATTCTGCGATCACTCGATGCCTAGCATGGCTCCGCTCGTCCCAGCAAAACTCTCCGACTCGACACCCAACTTCTGCATCATGCTGATGAACAGTTTCGGCAGGGGCTCGTTGTTTTTTTGATCGAAAGCCAGATGCCGGCCGTGGGCAAAACCACCGCCGGCCAGAACGATCGGCAGGTTTGTGGTCAAGTGGCCGCTGGCATTGCCCAGATTGCTGCCAAGCAGCACCTGCGTTCGGTCGAGCAGGTTCGACTCCCCTTCACCACTCGATTTCAATCTACGCAAAAAATCGGCCCAGGCCTCAATCGTCGCTCGATCGATCAACTCAAGCTGCGCCATCATTTGCGGGTTTTTGCCGTGATGCGAAAGACTGTGATATCCCTGATCGACGCCTTTGATCGGCACAACTTGGCTATGATTTGAACCGCCCAGCGCGATCACCCGCGTCGAGTCAGTTTGCAGCGCTAAGCGAATGACTTCAAAATGCGCCCCCAAGGCACCGATCAAATCGGCCGAATCGAAGGCGCCCGGCGGCTGAGCCTCAACACTCGGCTTCGGCGTACCGCTCCACGACTGCGCTTTTTCCAAACGCCGCTCAGTTTCACGAACGGCGGTAAAATATTGTTCGAGCTTGTCGCGATCCGCCGCGCTCACTCGACCCTGCATCGCCTTGGCGTCGCCCAGCACTGTGTCCATGATACTTCGGCCGTCGCTCAGTTCGCGCTTTTGTGTCGCCACCTCCTGTTTCGAACCGCTCAGAAAAAGTTTGGCAAATGCATCCGCCGGGCGCCGTATAGACGGAACCGAAACGCCGTTCGCCGACCACGACAAACTCTGATCGCCCAAGGTCAGCGATGCATAACGCGTCTCCTCACCGAGCTGTCTCGCCAGAAGCTGATCCAACGATATCGAGTTCTTGAACGACCTCGCCCCCGGATGCGGAGCGGCAGTTAGAAATGATTTTTCCGCGGAATGACCACCGTCGACACCCGGATGACTCGTGCCCGAGATCACGGTGAAATCGTCACGTAATTCCTCGGCCACAGAGAGATACGAGCTCATCTGATAATCCTTTCCCACGCCTGATGGAAAAAATTTCTCACCGAGAAACCCCAGCGGAATATTGATCGCCACGAAGCGCTTCGGATTCGCCGATGCCGCCGCTACACCAAAACTTCGCCCGACTGGCAACATTGCCTCCAGCGCCGGCAAGGCCATCGACACGCCGACGCCGCGCAGCAAGGTTCTTCGGGAAAGCGGTTTCATCATTTTCTCAATCAATGCGTTTTGAAGATCTCATGAGCAACAATAGAGTGAATCAGAGTGCGCAAACCACCACCGTCCGCCTTCACCTTGGACACGATTTCATCGATCGCCGTTCGATCTGAATAGCCGAGTTCCCGGCCAAGACCGTAGGTCAGGAGTTTTTCAGTCAGGCATCTCGTAAAGTCATCCTCCCGCTGCAACAGGCTTAACTTGAACTCCCGGATGCCGGAAAAATCTTGCCCGTGCGCCGTCACTCCCGAGGCGTCGACCACTGCTCCCGGCTGGACACTACCCCAACCCTTCTCGGCGTTGGAAACCACGAAGCGTTTGTAGTTTACGCGGTAGGCTCCCACCGGATCAAAACTTTCCAAAGCAAAGCCGGGCGGGTCGATCTGCCGATGACACACGGCGCAGCTCTCGGCGTCGCGGTGCAGATCAAGTTGCTCGCGAATCGTCGTCGCGCCGCGAATGTCTGGTTCGATGCCGCCCACGTTCGGCGGCGGAGGCGGCGTCGGTTTGCCGAGAATGTTTTCCAATACCCAAACGCCGCGCACCACCGGCGACGTGTTGGTGCCGTTCGCCGTCACCTTCAGCAATCCCGCCTGGGTCAGCACACCACCGCGAACGCTGTCCTCTGGCAAGATCACCGGTCGCAAGTCCCAGCCGTCGACGCCCTCGATTTCATAAAGCTCGGCAAGCCGATTGTTGAGCATAGCAAAATCAGAATCGATGAAGTTGCGCAGCGGCAGGTCATTCTCAAGAATGTGTCGAAAGAACGCCTCAGCTTCGGCGACCATGCTCACCTGAAGACGCTCGTCAAACTCAGGATACAGCTTGCTGTCCGGTGTCGTCGCTTCGATCTCGTGCAGGTGCAGCCACTGACTGACGAATCGGCGCACAAAAGTTTCCCCACTCTCGCCTTCCAGGCATCGCTCGACCGCTCTCTCGATGTCCCCCGCGGCAACTAATTGGCGAAGCTCAAAATCCGGCATCGAACTGGTCAGAAAGTACGCCAAGCGCGTTGCCAGCTCATCTTTTGATATCTTCCGCGATTCGTCGTTCTCCAGTTCGCAGAGATAGAGGAAATTCGGCGAGCACAGCACTGCCGTCAGTGCCACTTTCAGACTTTCGATATATTCCCCACGGGAATCGATCCCGTCATCGACCAATGCCAGGTATCGTTCGATTTCTCCTTCTTCGAGCGGTCGACGGAACGCTCGTGCCGCGAAGCGAGCCAGAATCTCGCGAGTGGCCTCCCTTGTGCCAACTTCCAGGTTCGCATCGCCAAAAAGCAGCCGATGCGATTTCGGCGGCCATTCATCAATCAGCGGCCCAGTGACCTCCACTTCGCTGAACCCAATTCCCGGATGCTCTCCCGATGCCGGATCTTTGATCCACACCGGTAAGCCCAGCGGGAAGAACTGAATCGCGCTCTTTTCGTCAAGCAACGCCTCGATGACAAACTCCTTCGGCTCAGGAGTCGCCTCGAAGTAACCCAGGTTGTGGAACTTCGCCGTCACCGGCGCGAAATCAGACGCTACCACCGAGAATACCAGCGGCTTGTCCGACTGATGGGCCACCGCAGAAAAATTAAACCGATACCGCCCGCGCACCACCGTGCGCTGTTTGCGGGTGGAAATTTTGCTGTAGCTCTCCCGACTGGTCAGATAGCTGATCACCCGTCCGTCAACGTAGCCGTAGAGCTTCGAGTCAATGTAACGCTGCACCTCTTCGAGCGAGTCGACCGTGAACGTCACCGTCTCCGGCTTCGGCTCGAGAACGATCGCCGCATCGATCACTTTTCGCGCCGCTTCCAGATAGCGCACCATCAACTCCGCCGACAGCGACAAGGCCGCGCCGTTGTTGTCAAAGCCGCCCGCCCACTGGTCCTCAGGCAGAAGATCAACGACATCGACGTCGATCGCCAGCAGGTCGTTGACCGTGTTCTGGTATTCCTCCCGGTTCAGTCGCCGCTGCACAACTTCGCGTCGCGCCCGATCAGCCGCCGTCAGATGCGGATCGATCCATTTCAAAAGCCCATCGACCTCGCCTGCTTCCGGCCGATCCTTCTTCGCCGGCGGCATTTCTCCCGATTCGACTCGATCAAAAATCGACGTCCAGCGATCGACCGCATCCGCCGTCGCCATCGCTCCATCAAGTGCACCCAGATCCAGACCGCCTTCAGCTGTCAGGTCATCGTGACACTCCAGGCAATGCCGATCAAAAAATGCCCACGCCACATCTTCAAAACCTTCATTCGCCCGCACCGAGGTGCCCAGGCACAGGAACGCCAACATCCACCCTAACCATCGTATTTGTCGGCATATCTGCACGTCGCGAGCGTATGACGCAGCGAATTCCCGGTCAAAGCCAATCCCGCGATAGCAACGGCGATCGCAGCGCATACGCTTTTCAGGAAATAATCGCGCTTTGCCGAAAGCGGTAATTCGCGATACCGTCGACGCACTGACATTTACCTGCCCAAGTCCCATCATGCGCCTGCCTTTTGCCCGACCACTTTTCGCCACTCTTGTCTTTCCTGCCATCACCTTGCTGATGATTAGCAGCAGTCAGGCGCAGAAAAACTCGTTCGTTACCATCCCGACCGAGCCAACACGCGGCGACGAATTACTGGCCGGTTACTTCGATATTAAGACGACCGCGATCACCAAACGCTCGTTGTCCGGCATCAAATCTGCCGATGATTGGAACGGGCAAAAAGACATCCTGCGACGTCAGCTCTACGAATCGCTCGGCCTGCAGCCGCTGCCGGCGCGTTCGCCACTGGAGCCGAAGATCACCGGTCGCCATGAGCGCACGGATTTCATCGTCGAAAATATCGCCTTCGAATCGCGTCCCGGTCTCTATGTAACGGCGAACCTTTACCTGCCGAAAAATGTCACCGAACCGGTACCTACGATTCTTTATGTTTGCGGTCACGGTGGAGTGATCATCGATGGAGTCAGCTACGGTAACAAGACCCACTACCAACACCACGGTGCCTGGTTCGCCCGCAACGGCTACGCCTGCCTGATCATTGACACGCTCGGACTCGGTGAGATCATCGGCGAACATCACGGCACTCATCATGAAGGTCGTTGGTGGTGGAATTCGCGCGGCTACACACCCGCCGGAGTCGAGGCCTGGAACTGCATTCGTGCGCTCGACTATCTGGAGACGCGCCCGGAAGTCGACAAAACCCGTTTCGGCGTCACCGGTCGCTCAGGTGGCGGTGCCTACAGCTGGTGGATCGCTGCGCTCGATGAACGCATCAAATGCGCCGTGCCGGTCGCCGGCATCACCAGCATGCAGAATCACGTCGTCGACGGCTGCGTCGAGGGGCACTGCGACTGCATGTATCACATCAATGCTTATCAGTGGGATTTTCCGACCATCGCCGCGCTGGTAGCGCCGCGAGCACTGTTGATCGCCAACACCGATAAGGATCGCATTTTCCCGCTCGATGGCGTGGTCGACGTCTACAACAAAACGCGTCGAATCTACGAAATGCTCGACGCGACCGACAACATCGGCCTGACCATCGTCGAAGGGCCCCATTCAGACACTCAACCACTCCGCGTGCCGGCGTTCCAATGGTTCAATCGCCATCTTAAGGGAGCCAAGACCTCAGAGACCTTCGAGATGGCGGCGGTGAAATTTTTCGAACCGCAGGAATTGAAGGTGTTCGCCGAAATCCCTGCCGACGAACGCAACACCAGCATCGACGAGTATTTCACTCGCGAATCGCGCTACGGTCGCGCCCCACAATCCGCCGACGATTGGCGCGTCGATCGCGACCTGTGGATTTCCCGACTCAATTCGCGCAGCTTTCGCGGCTGGCCAGGACGGCCTGAGAAGCTGGACTTGGAAGAAATCAGCAGCGCCGAGTCGAAAGATCTGCGACTCACCCGCTACCAGTTCAACTCCGAGACGCCCTTCGATCTCGACCTCTATGTTTTTCACTCGGCTAAGACAGATGCCAAAGATCTCCAACTGACCGTGCTCAATGTGCTCGACGAGGAGGGCTGGCAGAGTTTTCTCAGTGATATCGGCGCGGCATTTCCCAAGCAGTTTCCCGGTGCCGACTTGCCAAAACTCAACGAAGAACGGTTTGCCCAGGAATCGTCAATGCTGCGCGCTCAACCGTGGGCCATGGCTTATGTCTGCCCGCGCGGTGTAGGACCGACCGCCTGGACGACCGATGAAAAAGAGCGCACTCACATTCGCCGGCGCTTCATGCTCCTCGGACAGACACTGGCAGGAATGCAAACCTGGGACGTGCGCCGAGCAATACAGGCGATGCGCAGCATCAAAGATCTAGGCGATGCACCGCTCTGGCTGCAAGCCGAAGGCGACATGGCGGTGAACAGCCTCTACGCCTCGCTGTTCGAACCCGAGCCGGCGCGTCTCGATCTACACAATCTGCCGAGCTCGCATCGCGATGGCCCCGATTACTTGCACGTGATGCGCTTTCTCGACATGCCGCAAGCATTGTCGATGGCCGCCGACCGCTCCAAGGTGCGCCTCTACACGAACGAAAATAAGGCAGAGGCTGCCAAGACCTGGCGCTACGTTGGCGACGTCGGCAAAGTCAGCGATTGGGAAGAGGGCCGCTTTCAGATCCGCAGTGTACTCGCGGAAAAGGACGAGTAGCTCTTCCGTCGGCCAACGCAACGGCCACTCGCTGACGCTCGTTGCCACCCGATCGTTCGACGTAGCTGCGAGCGTCAGCGAGTGGATCGGTCGACGAGTTCCTCCGACCTACAGCGTGGTAATCTCGAACACGGTCCGTCGCAGCCCCGAGGCTTTGCTCACCGTTCGCGTGACACTGGTTCCGAGTACCTTTTCGAACAGGGTCTCCTCCATCCGCTCGAGACGTGGATACTTGTCGAACAGCGACTGGAGCGGATTGTGGTATTCGAAAATCCGCAGACCATTGGTCGAATCGTAATGGCATTCCGCCAGATATCCGGCGGTATCCCGAAGGCGCGCGAAAGCCGTGGCTTTCTCGGACAGCGATTTCCCGCGTAATTTTTTCTGGAACATCGTCGTCTGCTCCTGAAACCACCCATACATGAGCTTTTCTGGAATGTTGTTACCGAACAGAGTCTCGGTCGTCGATAATACCTGCAGCATAAGATCGTCGCCGATCTGCGGGAATAATGGTGCCGCCTTGTCGGTCAGTCGATACTCCATCTCCGGGCGCCCCTTGGTTCCGGGCCGCCTCCAAGTGTCCAGATAACCTCGCTTGTGCAACTCGATACAATGCTGCTTAATCCCCATGTAACTCATCTTCAACTCCTTGGAGAGCTCGCCGACCGACATGCCGGTCGAGCATTTCAACGTGGTAATAATCTCGTACCAGTGCGGACGAGCGACATCACGGAAAGCTTTGAAAAACATGGCTGAACGATTGGTTTAGAGAAACTTAGAAATAAAGGTATCTTTACTAATCACACTTTTTTCCCCCTGTCAATCCGCCCAATTCCCGCCCTGCCTCAGGTTTGACAAGCATTTCCTATCCGATAAACTTCACCCAATCCGGCCTCGTGGCAGAACTGCCACTGAAAAGCCTTCCCCCGCCACAGCGCCGCCTCATGCACTTCGACCGAAACTCGATCGATAAATCGTTTCAATCTTTCGCCCCCGGCTATTGGTCAGGAAATGCGGAGGCCGAAGATCCGGCCAACTGGAACAGCCACATCTGGCAACTCAAGAACCGCGTCACTACGTTGGCGCAACTTGAGGAACATCTGAACCTCAGCGACGAGGAGCGCAGCGGCGTGTTGCTGTCCGGCTCGAAACTGGCGATGGCGATCACGCCGCACTTTTTTAACCTCATCGACCGCGACGATCCGAACTGCCCGATCCGCCGACAGGTGATCCCGCGCATTGAGGAAACCTGGGAGGCCGACTACGAAATGGCCGACCCCTGTGGCGAAGACTCGCACATGCCCGTGCCCGGACTGGTCCACCGCTATCCCGACCGCGTGCTATTTCTAGTTACCGATCGATGCGCCGCCTACTGCCGCTACTGCACCCGCAGCCGGGTGGTCAGCGGGGCCGGCGACCAGGAGTTGGAGACCAATTTCGAGGCGGCTTTTCAGTATTTGGAAGAACACACCGAGGTGCGCGACGTGCTGCTCTCCGGTGGCGATCCATTGCTTTTCTCTGACGCCAAGCTGGAGAAAATCCTCAAGCGCTTACGCAGCATCAAGCACATCGAGTTTTTGCGCATCGGTTCACGCATTCCAATCTTTCTCCCTCAGCGCATCACGCCCTCTCTGTGTGACATGCTGAAGAAATATCATCCGCTGTTTATCAGCGTGCACGCCAATCACCCGCGCGAATTGACCAGCGAGGTGAAGGCCGGCCTCGAGCGCCTCGCCGACGCCGGAGTGCCTCTCGGCAATCAGAGCGTCTTCTTGAAAGACGTGAATGACGATGTCGAAATCATGCGCGCTTTAGTACACAAACTCCTGATGTGTCGTGTGCGTCCGTATTACCTCTATCAGATGGATCTGATCAAAGGTTCGAGGCATCTGCGCGCACCGATCGCCAAAGGCATCGAAATCATCGAAGGCCTGCGCGGCCACACCACCGGCTACGCCATTCCGCAGTTCGTCATCGATGCCCCCGGCGGTGGCGGCAAGGTGCCAGTGAATCCGGAATACGTACTGCAGAGCAACAGCGACCGGACGGTGATCCGCAATTTTGAAGGCAAGGTGTTCGAATACCCCGAGCATCCCGAGGTTCAGGAAGCCCCGCTCGAGCCGGCTGCGTTGTTGGATTGAGAGTTCGCTGACGCTATTGAGCCCAGTTTGGGCTAAACGCAGAGGCGCAGAGGGCTGCAGAGTTTTTCTCTAAAAACTACGCGATGCCACTTTTTGGCGAGCAGCCAGCCGATTTGGATCCGTGCCCGCACGGGCCAGATTGAGTCAATCCTCTACTTATCTCTGCGCCTCCGCGCCTTCTGCGTTTAGATTTGCCCACCGAAAGCGCAAAGTTGAGCGCACAAATTCCGTGCCTTCCGCGCCAAACGTGGTTCAATCCACTTCGACGGATTCTCTCTTCTCAATCCTCCCTCCTTCTCCTTCCCCAAAATGTCCGGCCTCGTAATCAAGCCTCGCGCACGCATCTTCCACGGACACGACTGGGTCTACAGTTCTGAGGTGCAAAAAGTGTTCGGCGATCCCCAACCGGGCGATGTCATCTCGCTGAAAAACTTCAAGGATCGCCCACTCGGCACCGCCATTTACAACCCGGCCTCGCAGATCGTTGCGCGCCGCATTTCGCGCCGAAAACAGGAACTCGATCACGATTTTTTCGTACGCAGGCTGACACGTGCCCGCGAATTTCGGGACACGCTTAACTTAGCTGATCCCTGTTATCGATTGACTTGGAGTGAATCCGACGGCCTGCCCGGGGTGATCATCGATCGTTACGGCGATCACTTCGTCCTGCAGACACTGACCTTGGCGATGGATCAACGAAAGGCGCTGATTGTCGACGCTTTGGTCGAACTTTTCTCGCCCGCTTCGATCGTCGAGCGCAATGACATGCCGATCCGAAATGCGGAAGAACTGCCGCAGGTCAGCGGCGTGCTTTACGGTGATGCTCCAGCGGAAATCCCGGTCACGATCGATGGCATCGACTATCGCGTCGAACTGCTCGAAGGCCAAAAGACCGGCCTCTATCTCGACCAGTTCGACAACTACACAGCCGTCGGTAAACTCTGCTCCGGCCGACGCGTGCTCGACTGTTTTTGCAATCAAGGCGGCTTTGCCCTGCACGCCGCTCGCGGCGGAGCGACATCAGTCGAAGGCGTCGACAGCAGTTCGACCGCTCTGGCAGCGGCCGCCGAAAATGCGCAACGCAACGAACTGAACATCGACTGGACCGAAGCCAACGTGTTCGATTTTCTCAAGCAGGCGGAAACGGAGAAGCGCGAGTTCGACCTGATCGTGCTCGATCCGCCGTCGTTCACCCGCAACCGCAAGTCGGTGCGCGACGCCCTGCGCGGCTACAAGGAGATCCATCTGCGAGCCATGCGTCTGCTGACACCGGGTGGCATCCTGTCGACCTATTGCTGTTCGCATCATGTCTCACGGGCGGTATTTTTCGATACGATCACGGAGGCCGCCGTCGATGCGAAACGCACCCTGCGCGTCGTCGACACCCACACTCAACGCCGCGATCATCCGATCATCGCCACCCTGCCGGAGACGGAGTATCTCAAGGGCTTCACCTTTCAACTCGTCCCCGCTTGGTGAATGCAGCTAACGAACAGACGCTCAGCGAGTGGCGTCAGTTTTTTCTGCTTTTCCGCAGTCATCGCCGCATACTCGCAACTCGCCTGTCATCGGCACTGCGCAACTCGCGGCTGATGTCGGCAACGCTGTTCTGCTTTCTTATCGGCTACAGCGTCGCCGCCTACGGCATTTTCAGCGAAGGTCTCGGCTATGTCGGTAAGCTGGCAGGCGCTGGCGAGATGCTGACGACTCGGGTGTTGCACCTGATTTTCTTCTGCTTCTTTCTGATGCTGACCTTTTCGGCTGCCGTCACCGCCTACGTCGGATTATTTCGCAGCCGCGAAACTAATTGGCAACTCACCCTGCCGATAAGCCATCGGGTGGTATTCCTGTGGAAGTGCCTGGAAGCCGCCGCGTTTTCCAGTTGGGGTCTACTCTTCATCATCACTCCGCTGCTGCTGGCCTATGCTCATCACCGCGGCGCTGGCTTCGTTTTTTACCTGAAAACCTTCGCCGCCATGCTGCCGTTCCTGGTCATCACCGCGGCGCTGGCAGCGGTCATTCTTTTGTCGCTGGTCCGCTGGGTCGGCCGGAAACAACTGATCATCGGCAGCATCATCGCGGCAGTCGTTTTCGGGGGCATCGCGATTTACACTTATCAACAAGACCGTCAACTGATCGAGCGCGTCGGCCTCAGCTCGACCCTGGCCTTTCGTCAGGTGCTGCGCCACACCGACATCAGCGCGCACGAGGCTTGGCCTAGCACTTGGCTGACCCACGGCCTGATCGATTGGAGTCGCAACTTCACTCGCTCCGGCGGGCAAATGTATCCGCTGCTCCTGATCAGCTACGCCACGATGGGTATTTTGCTAGCCTGCTGGGCGGCGAAGAGTTGGTTTTACCAATGTTGGAATTTGCACGTACAACGCAGCGCACAGGCGGCGATGCGCAGCCGCGACCGCCGCCACCAACGCGATAGCATCCGTGAACTGCGCTTTCCTTCGACCACACCGAGACTGTTCGGCCTGACGCTGTCGCGCCCGCTGGCCGCTGTCGCCGCCAAAGACACGCGCAGTTTTTTTCGCGATCCTGCTCAGTGGACCCAGTTCCTGATCGTGTTCGGACTGCTCGCGCTCTACGCCGTCAGTCTGCGCAACATGGATTACGACACTGAGCGTCCACGCGACGCCAACATGATCGCCTACCTCAACCTCGCCGTGTGCGCACTGGCGCTGTCGACATTGACCACACGTTTTGTTTTCCCCCAGTTCAGTCTCGAAGGACGCCGTCTGTGGATCCTCGCCATGGCACCGATACAATTGCATCACCTGATTTGGCAGAAATTTGTTCTCTCGGGACTGTTCACCGGTCTGGTCACCTGCGGTATTCTTCTGCTGTCGGGAAAGACGCTGCAGCTGCCCTCTAACGACATCGCATTTTTCACCGTGGCCATCCTCTGCTTAAGTACCGGTCTGAATGGCATCGCCGTCGGCTTTGGTGCGCTGTTTCCCAATCTCGAAGAAACCAACGCCGCACGCATCGTTTCCGGCTTCGGTGGCACCCTGTGCCTGATCACCAGTTTTCTTTACATCAGCCTGTTCATCGGCTCGCTCGTCGTCGCTCGGTTCACCGTTTTTCGAAGCAACGAAAATCCCGAAGGATGGTTCCCCAACGATCGCTACGGTAACGGTGGCGTGGGATCAGCACTGGCTCTTACCGCCGTCGCGACCATTGTCCCGCTATTTTTTTCAATGAAGCGACTAAAAAAACTGGAAATATTAGGTAAATTGTAATATAAGTGTATCCGTAATATTTTTCTACGGACCCACTTAATTATGAGCAGCCTAGCCCGTTTCGATGATCAGGAAGTTTTGATCCAGTTTGATGACAATACCTTCGACGAGCCCAATACAGGTGGCCACGCCTACCAGGAAGATTTCGGCGACAAGGTAAACGAAGCTCAGGAAAAACTCTCGCAGCTGCGTCATGAGCAAGAGCGTCTCGAACGCGAAAAGCTCGAACTCGAAGAACTCCACACCCGCAAGGAAGAGTTCATGCGTGGTCGCACCGATCTGGTCGACAAATTCAATCGCTACGTCACTTCCCTCGGCCGCGAAGCCACGGAAGCTCAGAAGCGCAGTGACCAGTATCTCGACACTAAAGACCTTTTCGAACATCACCTTCGTTCGATTCAGTCGCTGCGTCCTGAGCAATGGAGCCGCACCGAACTTCGCAACGAGCTCAGCCGCGCATTGAATACCATCGACGATGCCGAAGACGACATGCTCAAGGCTGCAAATATTTTGGAAACACTGAAGTCCTCCCCACGCATCAAAGGCGGTGGTAGTTCGCCGTTCAGCGGCCAGATGGACTTCATGTATTGGCTGAAGAGTGGACTCGCCTTCACCCTGCCACTGGTCGTGCTCGGCACGATCGCTACGATTTTGTTTTTGATCACTTCGGGTAGCTAAGCGCTGCCCATACGGAACGCCACGCGCGTTCCTTTTTCCGCCACCCGCGGACGCCGGATATGACTGAACCCAATCCCGAGCGTCCTACGGCTTCGTCCTAGCGCACCGCGCAAATCCCACCCCTCAGCTACAAGACTAACCACTGAGATTCCGGGTTCCCATGTTCAAAAGAAACGCTTCTTCCGCTAACCGCCGCCGTCCACGCAAATCATCCGCCCGAGACCAGGGCGAGTTCTTTTCCAGTTCGTCCAAGACGACGTCGTCACGTCGTAAACCGACCGCAAAACGCGCCAAGCGCAACCTCGAGGACGAATCTCAAACGCTGCACGCCAAGATCGGCGAACTCGAGGACTTCATCGCCGGTTCACCATTTCGCGAACGCCATTCTCGCTTCAAAACGCATGACACTGTTCCGCCGCCGGAACGAATGAACCGTTCAAACGGAACCGGCCGCCGCCGTCAACCGAGTCGCTCCGAACTGGAAGCCATGCGCAACGAGCGCACCAGCCACCTGTTCACTTTCGTCTGCTTGTTCGCTTCCGTCTGCGGGATGCTTTACTGGCTGGTGAAACTGGTCGAATAGTCAGATTTCGGCACTAAAACTTCTGGCCTATGCAATGATTCGCGCCAGTCAAAAAGCCTTGCTCTCGACCGAGGGCAAGGTCCAAGTTGGCGCACCATGTCAGCAGCATCTTATCCGCTCGCCGGAGTCCTCCCCGTATTTCAAACGCCTTTCATCGATGACGCTGATTACGCTATCGACTACGACACGCTTGAGCGCGAACTAAGCTGGCTCTTCGACCGGGGCGCCAACGGCGTTACCATGGCAATGGTTTCGGAAACGCTTCGCCTTTCCAGCGAAGAACGCGACCAACTCGCCGCCTTCGTCTGCAAAAAATCGGCCGGCCGCGGCGCAGCGGTAATCAGCGTCGGTGCGGAGAGCACTCCCCTCACACTGCGCTATGCGCGCAAGGCCGAAGCCTCTGGTGCCGCCGCCGTCATGGCCATCCCGCCTGTATCAACCGCCGTCGGCGAATCTGAATTGCTCGCTTACTACGAAGCCATCATCGCCGCCGTCAGCGTCCCCGTCATCGTTCAGGACGCCAGTGGCTATGTCGGCCGTCCCATGTCGATCGACATGCAAGCCGAACTGCTCAAACGCCACGGCAACGAACGCGTGCTTTTCAAACCCGAAGCTCAACCGACCGGACCGATGCTTTCCGCTCTGCGCGACGCCACCAACGGCGAAGCCAAAGTATTCGAAGGCTCCGGCGGCATCGGCCTCATCGACAGCCACCGACGCGGCATTACCGGCACGATGCCCGGCGCCGAGATCATCGATGCCCAGATCGCCCTCTGGAAAGCAATGCAAGCCGGCGACGACGACCGCGCCTACGCACTCAGTTTTCCCATTGCCTCCCTGGTTGCTCTACAAGTCGGCCTGGACGGCTTCCTGGCTGTAGAAAAACATCTCCTGGTCCGCCAGGGCATTTTCAATAACGAACTCATCCGCCCCCCCATAGGCTTCCTCCTCGACGACGAAACCCGAGCCGAAGTCGACCGCCTCTTCGATCGCCTGCAAACAGCATTGGACGAGCCCTCTTAACTCCGACCTCCCAACTTCTACCCTCTTCCCCAAATGATCATCGACGTCCACTCCCACACCTGGGACTACCAAATTCATTACAGCGAATCGAAACGCAAGCAGGCGCAACTCGCCCGTCCCGGCGTTGAGATCGATCTTACCGTGCGCTGGGAAGATTACCTCGCCTCTGCCAAGCAGGCCGGTGATGACTTCCGCACCATCGTCTTTGGGGGCAAAGCTAAACTCAGTGGCACCTGGGTGCCCGATGACTACGTCGCCGATTACGTCGCGGCCCATCCGCAACATCTGATCGGATTTCTCTCGGTCGACCCGACCCAGCCCGGTTGGGAAGATGAAATGCGCGAAGGCCACAAGAACCTCGGTCTGCGCGGCATCAAACTGCTGTCGATGTATGCCGGCTTTCGTCCCGATGATGCGATGCTCGATCCACTCTGGAGATACGCCAGCGAGCACAATCTACCCGTCCTCCTGCACACCGGCACCACCTTCGTCTCGCAGGCACCGATCGAGTGTACCCTGCCGCGTCACCTCGACCCGGTCGCGATTCGCTACCCCGACGTAAAAATCATCATGGCCCACCTAGGCCATCCCTACGAAGGCGAGTGCATCGCCGTGTTCCGCAAGCACCCCAACGTCTACGCCGATATCAGCGCCCTGCACTACCGTCCCTGGCAGTTCTTCAACAGCCTGATGCTGGTTCAGGAATACGGCGTCTGGCACAAAGTCCTGTTCGGCACCGACTTCCCGTTCACTACCGTCGACGCCACCCTCGACGGCTTGCGCAGTCTCAACAATTTCGTCGAAGGCACCAATCTCCCCCGCCTCGATGAAGGACAAATCGAAGCCATGATCCATCGCGACAGTCTGGCTTTGTTAGGCTTGGAGTAAGAAAGTGGCATTGGCTTCCAGCCGATGTTTCCGTAGACGAGAGTGTGACCCCGCCGTCTCGACGGTGCCTCTGGACGAACGGAAGGTAGGGCACGAGTCTAAATACATCCCGTCGCACCCTTCACCCCCCGTAGACCACCTCCACCCCCGACAAGATCGGAGGCAAGGAGCCATCGTGCTTTTTGAATTTTATCACCACCTGCCCCTTCGTCGGAACGGCATTGACCTCTCTCACCAGCACACTGCGCCCGCCGACCGAAGCCGCGACATCGATATCAGCCAATACTTCCTCACCGCCCACGGCCACATCGAATACCCGCTCACCCTCCGCCGCATCGCTTTCCAGTTCGGCAAAAACCAAACGTACCCGGCAGGACTTCACGTTTTCGGGAACAGCGATGTCCAAACTTTCGACCCCTTCCACTTGTGACGCTGCCACCCAGGGAAGTTCATCGGCTTTTCCTTCAAACAGCGAAGCGTGCTGCCGGTGGTAACTAAGATCCTCGCCCTTGATCTCAAAATCTACTTTCTCGGACTTTCCGCCGACCTCGGGAAAGTCCACGAACAACGTTCCCGCATCGGACCGGCGATCTCCCGGCGCACCAAAGTTGATCCCAATCCGTCCCTCGCGCGCCTTGCCGCCGAAGGTCCAATACTCTGCCTCCGGCATGTGGACCAACGCCAGTGAAGTTTGATTCTGGTAGGAGCAAACGCAAGTCCGCGTGTAGTCCGGAGCATTGAGAACACCGTTTGCCGGAATCAAATTATTGGTGCAACTCGATTTGAAGCCACCCAAGTTGCCCGTCCCCGAATCACTGGCCAGATCGAAAAAACCGGCAGCCCCGGAACGAAAGGTCATCAAATTTTCACTGCCCACGGCGGTGTTGCACCCATACATTCGCGTGTAGGTCCAACCAGTTTTCTCTCCCGTCTTGGCATCGAGCGCAAAACCGGCGTGACCGTTGGTCAAAATGCGATCCCGCCACAGCAGGCAGGGCCCGGAGTATTCCAGCTCCGATTGATTCCAAAGCAGTTCACCGTCGATCCCACGCAAGGCCATCAACCCCTTGCGCGTTTCATCCGAAGCCCGGTCTCTATAGGCACTACCTCCCTGGAGAACCAGATCGAGATCCGCGGAATAATTCAAAAAGGTCCCGAAAACTCCTTCGCTCCGTTGCCAAATGACGTCGCCGCTTTTCAAATCCAACGCATACAAAGTCGGCTTGCCTTCAAACTTCATTCCGCGCCGGGTCAAGATCCCGGCCCGTTCATCGCTCAAGCGATCGATGCAAAAAACCCGATCATTCGCCACCGCAATGTTGTTGTGGCGAAAATTAAACGCCGCCTGCCGCGTCCACAATTTCTCACCCGAGTGCCGATCGAAGACTACGAGATGGCGACTGCCCGACGCATATTTCGTCACCGGTAGCTGATCTTGCGCAGCTTTTTTCTTGTCGTCTTTATCCGCCGCAAGCGGCGACGAACTCGCCACCAGAAAATCGCCGGACACACTGATATGCCCCCAGTATGAAGGCTCGCCGCCATCATTGGCACTGAGCGCTCTCAGCGTTTTTCCGGACATTGCATCCAACATCAGGATTTCTCGACCTAGAACCGCGTACACCCGGTCCGGCATCGAAACGTAGTTGCTGCCGATTTCACCAGCTCCCGCAAAATGCGCTGTCGTATCGTAGTATTCACCAATTCCTTTCAGCTCGCGATGCCACATCAAACGCCCGGTATACACATCGACGGCACGCAGCGAATCCGGCCCTTCGATGAACAATCGCCCCCCGGCAACCTGCGGCGATGGCCCATGTCCATGCCGTGGCAGAACCGCTTCGTTAGAAGGACCACCGAACCACAGCACGCCAAAAGGAGCCTTCACATTGTGATCTCTCGATACCACCGTCTGCGCAGCGTTGGCATACTGGTGTGTCCAGTCATCGCTGTCAGGTAAAGCACCTTCGCGAACCACCACCGAAAAATCGCCAACGCGTTCCAGAGTCGCGTTGACCAACTTCAAAGTTTTGACAGATCCACCGATTTTTCTGTGCTGAGCGTCGTTCGACACAATACAGATCTGGCCACCATAAGGCCTGAGCCATTCGAAGGCTCGCGTCAGAAATTCATCATTGGCCACCGTCACATCCGCATCGTCTGCGACCACAATCAAGTTGGCGAAATACGGCGCGATATCGATCGTCGCCGGATCTCCCTGAATCGCCGAAAATCGTTCCCCGTAGTAGCCGGCATCCGTCATTCGGTTGCGGATCGATGTGATTTTCGCTATGTCAGCGTCCAGCGCGACGACGTGCAATTCAGTGTTACGTAGCAATTCGTCGATGACGTCGCCCGAGCCGACACCAACCACCAACGCAAAACCTTCCTTGGCACCATCCCGCTTCAGTAAATCTGTCATACGAGCTTCCGCCGCTCCTTCAGCGACGCTGACAGGCAAATCGTGCGCCACCACTTTTGCCACCTTCTCCGCGCCAAAGCAGTGCAGCCTTCCCTCATTCGTAAGCGCAAACAAGCGATCGTCTGCTGCCAGCATCGTCACCACTTCGCCATCCACCTTTGCCTGCCATACGGACTTTTCCTCATCCTTTTGATAGGCAGCAACCGTTCCATCGCCACCCGAGTAATAGCGCGAGCCGGCACGCAAAAGCCAACGCCCGTCGATCGCGTCAGCGAGCTTGCTCTGATACATTTCGCGATACTTCGGCGTGATTTCGCGAACCTTGCGCCCCTTCCGGTCGACCGATTCCTCGACCGCAACCTCAATTTCCGCCGAGCGCGCCAGCAGCGATTTTGGATCGCTGGCGATCAAGGTTTGCGCATCGAAAATGGCGGGAGCACCACCACCGACAGCGTTACCGTCTTTTAACAAATAGGCGTGACCCGCAGTGAAAAACAAATCTCCAGCGATACCGACATCGTGCCCGCCGGCGCGTTTGTCGAAATTGAAGAAACGCTGAACACCAGTCGCCGTTTCGTAGATCCCCGGCGTTGAACGTCCTCCCGGAACGACCAGCGTATCACCTTGCGCGGCCATATGTCCCTGCGGCACGAGTCCAGCGAATGACTCCGCGTCGTGCGGTTGGACCGAGTAATTGCTACCGTCACCACTGTTGGTCCACACAATGTCACCGTTCTCTGGATCTACCGAGTGCACAAAAATTCCCATGAACGGCCAGATTCCGGCGCTGAAAAATAAGCGACCATCATGCAACACGACACCACCACGCGCCGGCCATGTCGACACCAGGCGATGGTTACCGATCAGCCACCGCTGCTTCGGGCCACCGAACACTTTCCAGATCAACTCACCCGATTCGGCATCGACCGCATACAGGTGGCCGTCGTCGCTGTTGAAAAACACCTTTCCATCGCTCGCCACCGGCGCGAACCGAACCGGCCCTCCGGCAAAAAACCGCCACAGTTGTTTGCCAGTTCGAGTGCTGAACGCTGTCACCGAATCATGCCGGCTCGACGGCACAAAGATCCGCTCACCCATCACCACCGGCTCTGCCTGCGCGTCGAACTGCAACTTCGCCTGCGTCACCGGCCACGCCGGCATCGGCTCCTCCAATTGCCGCGTCCACTGAAGATGCAACTTGCCAGCAAGCTCCTGAGGACTCGACGATCCACGTCGCGCATCAAAGCGCCACATCGGCCAGTCCTCGGCAAACAGCGGCACAGAAAATGACAGCGCAAAGACGATCAGCAGCGAGCGCCTCAATTTACAGGAAAAATCTTTCACGCCGAGAGCCTATCACGCATTCCCCTCACCACCGCTGCACGGTATCACGCCAACCCAAACCGCGGCATCGGCTTCCAGCCAATGATCAGTGGACGAGAGTGTGAAATCGCCGGCTCGGCGGTCCCAGTTGACGAGCCCGCCCCGGCAACCGGCTTTTCCAACTCAGAACAATGAACTTCGAATTTTAAATTTCGAATAGCAGGAATTCAGAATTCGCAGTTCAGAGTTCGTTGTTCACTCCCCGGCAGCCACTCCGATCTACCCAACCGCCAACTCGGGAATAGGTCTCCCAAAAGGCAAAATCTGCATCGGCAGACCATCCAAACTCTCGAGGTAGGTGTTGTAGTCAATCCCAAGATGCTGATACACCGTCGCCCACAGATCGTTCGGGGTCATGATCCGCTCGACCGGATGTTCGCCTTTTGAATTGGTCGCGCCGATGATCTGCCCGGTCGGCATGCCACCACCGGATACCAGCACCGACATCGATTTCGGCCAGTGATCGCGTCCCGGCTGCATGACTCCCGACTGGGTGCCTCGCTGCGTATTGATCTTTGGCGTGTGACCAAAGTCACTGCCGACCACGAGCAAAGTTTTTTTGTCGAGACCGCGCTGATACAAGTCTTCGATCAAGGCCGTCAGCGCTTGGTCGTAAACTGGAAGACGCCATTTGGCGTCGTCGAAAATGTGACAGTTCACCGCGTGACAATCCCAGTTGTATGCACAGTTCTTTGGCACGGCTTTTCCGGGAAACGGATTTTCCCAGACCATGGTCACAAAGCGACTTCCCGCCTCGACTAAGCGCCGCGCCAATAAACCACGCTGTCCATAAGCGGTGTGCCCGTATCGATCGCGGGTGCGATCGCTCTCCTTCGTCAGGTCAAAAGCCTCGCGCACCTCGGCGCTGGTCAGCATTTCCATCGCCTGCCGGTTAAATGAATCCATCGCGCCCATCGAACCGCTCTTGTCGAGATCGCGTGCCAGATTGTCCATGCCCTTGAGCATGGTCAGACGATCATCGATGCGGGTTTCCATTTCCTGCTTAACGCCGATATTCTGAACCTTGAACTCAGGATCACTGGGATCTCCTGCGACGATAAATGGTGTATTCGACGGCCCCAGATAAGCAGAACCCAGAGCGAAAGTATCGATACCTGCGCGCGAACCATCGACTCCTGCCACCGAAACCGGCATCGCTGTCCTGGCAGACTGTTGACTGGCTAGCATTTTTTTAACCACGCACGAAACCGCCGGAGCGTCGTTTACCGTGCCAGTCGGCGTCTTCGGAATGCGCCCTGTCATCATCCGTTTGTGCGCACCGCCGTGATCGGCAAACTCGTGATGTATCGAACGAATGATCGAAAACTTATCGGCGATCTTAGCGTGCATCGGCAGCAACTCGCCAACTTCGATTCCCGGAACATTGGTGCGGATCGGTCGAAAATCACCACGGTAGTCGGACGGCGCGTCCGGCTTCATGTCATAAGTCTCCATATGCGGCAAACCGCCCGGCAACCATAGGAAAATCACCGATGTGTCGTCGCTGGCCACGCCTTTCGATTCAGCCTGCGCCTTGTAGCGCAAAAAATCGCTCATTCCGAGACCGAGCACACTCAGTCCACCGACTTCGAGAAAGCTGCGACGACTGACCGGTCCGGAGCAGTGTTTGAAAAAGGGGTTGCGGTTCGCCATGACGATAAAATCGTTCGATTCCCCTAAACATAAACACTTTCCTGCGCAATCCCACTTCTTACCCATCCCCGAATGACGCTATGCCAGAATACCGACAGGCGGGACGATTTACATTACAATGCGAGTGTTGTTTCATGGATTTCCGTAAAATCATCTCTGCGTCGCTCACGCTTGGCCTGCTTGTGGGCAGCCTCACGGATGCGCATGGCGAAAGAGCAAGCACGCCTGCGGCTCCTGCAGCAGCGAAAGCGGCTCCGCTGCCCGCACCCTCTTCGACCACTCTCACCATCCACGCTCTGGCTGGCGATCCCTTGCCGGTTCTGACGATAAATGGAGCAGAATCGCGCCAGCAACTGGCGGTCACCGCTCATTCTAATAACGCGTCGATTTCCGAGCGCGATGTCACTGACGAAGTGCGCTACGTCGCGCAACCCGCTGGCGTCGTCGAAGTCGACGCTCACGGTTTCGTCACTCCCCTGGCCAACGGTAAAGCGACCGTTAGCACCCAACTGGAGGGCGCCGCCAGCGTTTCGATCGAGGTCGCGGTGACCAATTTTGACAAGGACCTGCCGGTTAGCTTTCCCAACGACATCGTCCCGATTTTCACCCGCAGCGGTTGTAACGCCGGCGCTTGCCATGCGAACGCCTCCGGCCAGAATGGCTTCAGCCTTTCGCTGTTTGGCTATGATCCGGACATCGATTTTGAAACTTTGGTTCACCAGAGTGGCGGCCGTCGTATCTCACCCGCAGCTCCGGAAAACAGCCTGCTGCTGCTAAAGGCCAGCGGCGAACTTCCTCACGGCGGCGGTGCGCGGCTTGAGGCGGATTCATACGAGTATCGCCAGTTGCTGCGCTGGCTGAAGGCCGGCACACCGTACGCGCCCGAAAACGATCCTACGGTCGAACGTATCGAGATTTTTCCAAAACAGCGGGTCGTCGAACCCGGCGGCGAACAGCAACTCACGGTCACGGCTTTCATGAGCGATGCTACACGCCGCGACGTCACGCGGGCCGTCGAGTTTGAGTCCAATGACGAAGAAATGACTGAAGTCGATCATCACGGCGTCGTCCACTTCGCAAAAAAGACCGGCACCGCCGCGGTGCTCGCGCGCTTTCAGGAACATGTCGACGTTTTCTCCGCGACCCTGCCTCTCGGCGGTGAAGCTCCTGCGCTTCCGGCGCCCAACAACTTTGTCGATAAGGAAATTTTTTCCCAACTCGGCCTGCTCGGACTGCCCGCGTCCAAGCTGAGCCGTGACAGCGATTTCCTGCGCCGCGTGACTCTCGACATTGCCGGTCGCCTGCCGACTTTAGAAGAGTCGCAGGCGTTTTTAAAATCGACTGATCCTGACAAACGCACCAAGCAGATCGATTCGTTGCTAGGCACGACCGACTACGCTGACTTCTTCGCCGGCAAATGGTCGGGCCTACTGCGCAACAAATCTCAAGGTGGGCTGGACTGGGTGGCCCGTAGCACACACGCCTTTCACGGCTGGATCCGCAGTAGTATCAGCAGCAACAGACCCTTCAATGAATTCGCCGCCGAGTTGGTCGTCGCCAGCGGCACGGTCAGCGAGAACCCCGCTGTCGGCTGGTATCGGGCGGTCACCGACCCTAAGGAGCAAATGCAGGACATCGCCCAGGTTTTCCTCGGCATCCGAATGCAGTGCGCACAATGCCATCACCATCCCTACGAGCGCTGGACGCAGGACGACTACTACCACTTCGCCGCTTTCTTCACGACGATCGGTCGCAAGGAGGTCTACAAGATGCCCGAGGAGGACATCATTTTTCACAACCGTAAGCCGGCCCAAATGCAGAATCCGAACTCCGGAGAAATGCTCAAGCCCGCCCTGCTCGGCACCGCCGAACCACTCGACATTCCCGCTGAGCGCGACCCGCGCCACGAGCTCGCCGACTGGCTCCGCTCAGCTGATAACCCCTACCTCGCAAGGGTCACGGTGAATCGTTATTGGAAGCATTTCTTCGGTCGCGGTCTGGTCGAAGCTGAGGATGACATTCGTGACACCAACCCGGCCAGCCACCCCGCACTACTGAAAGCGCTGGCTCAGGACTTCGCCGAGTCCGGCTTCGATTTGAAACATCTCGTGCGCACTATTTGCAGCAGCCGCACCTACCAACTCAGCTCAGAAACGAATGACACAAACGCCGACGACGAGCAGAACTTCGCGCGCTTTTATCCGCGCCGACTGCCCGCTGAAGTGTTGCTCGACAGCATCAATGACATCGCCGGAACCGACAACTCATTCAACCGCCAACCGGTCGGCGTGCGCGCCATCGCCTTGCCCGATGACAGCAGCAACAAGGAATCGGAGTTTCTCACCATGTTCGGTCGGCCGCAGATGGATAGCGCCTGCGAATGCGAGCGCACTGGCGAGGCCAATCTCGGCCAAAGCCTGCACTTGATCAATTCCGAAACTATCCAGACCAAGCTCGCCTCCAGCCAGGGCCTCGCCAATCAATTTACCAACGCTGGAGATCGCAGCGACGATGAGCGCGTCGAAGAAATCTACCTGCGTGCCCTATCGCGTCCGCCGCACCAAGAGGAACTCGCCATCGCCATCGCGCACATGAAGAAGAAGCGCGACTTGGCGGAAAAGGAAAAACCCGGCGACGCATCCGTTCTTTTCCAAGCGAACAAGCAGGCCTTCGAAGACATCATCTGGGTCGTCCTCAACACCAAGGAGTTCCTCTTCAACCACTGATCTCAGCAGTGGACGAAAAAGTGATACCGGCGTCTCGCCGTTCCCGTGGACAGGAAAAAACGTAATACGAATTTCCAAATTCGCTCCGTCTGCCGATCAAAGAGCAACTACCAATAGTCCAATTCCTCAACCCACTCCATGAGAACGCCCCCATCACACGGTCCTCGACTTCAACTGTGGGCTATCACGATCGCCACCCTCATCGCCTTATCCCACCTCACCCAGGCGCAACTGCCGACCTCCGACCTACAGGAAGTCTACCCGCCAGTCGCCATCGCCGGATCCAGCGTTGAAGTCACCGTAAATGGCGAAAATCTCGCCGATCTCAAGCACCTCCGTTTTGACGATCCCCGTATCAAGGCGCCACCGGTGCTCCGCGCTGATGACGACTTCTACCCGACAAGGCAAACAGTCGATTACCATTTCCAGGTCGACGTGCCAGCCGCAGTCGAACCCGGAATCTACGAAGTTCGCAGTCTAGGACACTTCGGGCTGTCCACTGCCCGACCATTTCTCGTGGTCGCAAGCGACGCGGTCGAAGTTCTCGAAGAAGGCGATCACTCTAGCCCCAAAATTGCCGCCCCACTTGCCATCGAAACGGGCCTGACTGGTAAGCTCGACACCCGCAAGGGTGATTGGTACAAAATTTCGGCAAAGAAAGGCGAACGCCTTATCGCACAAATCTGGGCAGAGCGCCTTGATTCGGCCACCGATGCCATGCTGTCGATCTACGATGCCGACGGACGCGAGTTGGAGAACAACCGGGAATTTTTCGGCCGCGACCCTTTGATCGATTTCACCGCCCCTGCGGACGGCGATTATTTCATCTCCGTAGCTGACATTCTCTACCGCGGCGGCAATGGGTTTTTCTACCGCTTAAAAGTCAGCCGAGCGCCACACATCGACTTTATCGATCCCCCCGCCGGTACGCCAGGCACGACTTCGCGCTTCATAATCTACGGACGGAACCTGCCCGGCGGATCTCCCGGTGAAGGCATCACGCTCGACGGCAAACCACTCGAGTCAGTCGAGGTCGACATCACCGTCCCCGATACTGCCGACTCGCCAACCACCTTTACCAGCGACACCCCACGGGCCGGAGCTCTGCCCGCCTTCGACTACAAATTGGAAAATTCCAACAAGGTCCGCATCGGATTTCTGACCGCCCCTTTGGTGAGAGAAGATTCAGACGCGACTATTCAATCCATTGAGCCCAACTGCGAAATTGTCGGCCGCTTCGACGAACCCGGCGACACCGATTACTTTCGCTTCACCGCCGCGCCGGGAAAAACCTATCACCTCGAAATTATCTCGGAACTGATGGGAGCCCTCACCGATCCCTACTTCCGCATCGAGAAAATCGTCGTCGCCGAGAACGGCAGTGAAACCTTCGAGCAAGTAGCCGAGAGCGATGATCCGCCGACCTACTTTGATCCCGCCAATCTGGACGCCACCTACCTCGACACGCTCGATCCCGGGCTAACCATCGATGCCAACGAAGCCACGACGAGTTATCGTATCACCCTGCTCAACCAACTCGGTGGCGCTGGCCCCACTCATCGCTATCGTCTCGCCATCCGCGAAGCCAAGCCGGATTTCCTACTGCTCACCACCAGCGAGCGCAATCTCGCCAATGGTCGCGCCGGCTATCCCGCCGCGCATTTGGTCCGTCAGGGTGGATCGATCACTTACCGCGTCATCGCACCGCGCCGGGATGGCTTCGACGGCGAGATCGTGGTTCGTGTCAGCAATTTGCCAGAAGGCGTCACCGCCAAACCTCTGCGCTTGCACGGCGACAGCGACGAAGGCTTTCTCACTGTTGTCGCTGCGAAGGATGCCCCTGCCTGGGAGGGCAAATTGGCCATCACTGGCACAGCAGAAATTGACGGTGAAGTTGTGCGCAAGCCAGCCCGCAACGCCGCTCTGGTATGGGGCAACGTCTTTGCCGACAGTCGCCGGGTTCGTTCCCGTCTCGACAAGGAAATCGTCCTTTCCGTTACCGATCGCGAGACGGCTCCGGCCTATGTCGCTGCCGATGCCGAAGTCAACAAACAGTTTCAAGTGCACCTCAACGAAAGCTTGAAAATCCCTGTCAAAGTGACCGATTACGGCACGCGAAAAAACAATCTCACCGTACAGGTCCACGGCTTTCCCGGCTACGGGAAAACGCCGCCATCGATCACCATCGCAGAGGGCGAGAGCAGTGGTGAGATTTCGATCAATTTCCAACCGCGCACCGACTTCGACATCAAACCCGGTCGCTATCAATTCGTCCTGCAAGGCATCGGCGTCGCTGATTACTCCAATCACCCCGAGCACACCACCCACCTCAACGCGGAATATCAGCGCTTCATCACATTCGCCCGCGAACTGACTGCCGAAATCGCAACGACCAAGCAGAGCCAGACGAAAGCTCAGGCCACACTCGACGAACTGAAAGCCAATTCCACTACCGCCACTGCCGATCAAAAGCCGGCCATCGAAAAGCGGATAATCGAAGCGCAGACCACCGTCGCTGCAGCAGCCAACCAGCTCCAGGCGGCCGAGACTCGACTCAAACGAGCCGAGGTATTGCGCGGTTCATTCGCCAATCTCGCTGCGGCAGCGAAGACCAGATCTGACGTCAAAAGCACCCAGTTCGCCACTTTTTCTCAACCCATCGACGTCGAAGTCCTGCCCGCCGTCGAGGAGAAGAAGTAACGTCACGCCAGCACAGACTGCACCACTTCACCGTGCACATCCGTCAGGCGATAATAGCGCCCCTGAAAGCGAAATGTCAGACGCTCATGATCGATCCCAAGGCAATGCAGTAAGGTCGCATTCAAGTCGTGCACGTGCACGGGGTCGCTGACCACGTTGTAGGAAAAATCATCGGTCGCTCCGTGGCTGATGCCCGGCTTAACGCCACCGCCCGCCAGCCACATCGTGAAGCAACGTCCATGATGATCGCGCCCGTAATTGTCCGCCTCCAGCACCCCCTGGCTGTAGATCGTCCGCCCGAATTCGCCGCCCCACACCACCAGCGTATCGTCGAGTAGTCCGCGTTGTTTAAGATCAAGAATCAAAGCCGCGCTAGCCTGATCGACATCGCCACACTGTAACCGCAGATCGCTCGGCAAATTGTAGTGCTGGTCCCAACCGCGATGATAGAGCTGGATGAAACGCACATCCCGCTCCGCCATCCGGCGCGCCAACAAACAATTCGCCGCGTAGCTACCGGGCTTGCGCGCCGATTCGCCGTAGAGATCATACGTGCTCTCCGGCTCGTCCGATAAATCCGTCAGCTCGGGCACCGACATTTGCATCCGATACGCCATTTCAAATTGCGAAATCCGCGTCTCGACTTCCGGATCAGAACTGACCGCCGCCTGCTGTTGATTCAACGAAGCCAGACGATCGAGCATGCGTCGCCGCGTCGGCCGATCGATCCCCTCCGGATTAGACAAATATAGAACTGGATCACCACTCGAACGAAATGCCACGCCTTGATGGTTCGATGGTAAAAAACCACTGCCCCACAACCGCGTGTGCAAGGGATCACCCGGACGCGAAGCACTGCCGTCAGACAACAACACCACAAACGCCGGCAAGTTGGCATTCTCACTGCCCAGCCCATAACTGAGCCAAGCGCCAAAACTCGGACGACCGGCAATCTGATGACCCGTCTGCAGAAACGTCACCGCCGGATCATGATTGATCGCCTCGGTGTGCATCGATTTGATGAAGCACAGTTCGTCCGCCACGCCACCGAGATGCGGCAGCAACTCACTCACCCAGGCGCCCGACTGTCCATGTTGTGAAAAGCCAAACACCGTCGGCGTGATCGGCAGCGTTTCCTGCTTCGAAGTCATCCCCGTCAGGCGCTGCCCCTGCCGAACTGAGTC
>JBBKXR010000064.1:0-28021 GCA_037969585.1 Verrucomicrobiales bacterium | reverse complement strand
CTGGTCGAGCGGGGGCAGCGAGTGTTGGTGGTCGATCGGGAGGAGGCGGTGACGGCTTCGAAAATTGCGGCGGGGATTGTCACGCCTATCACTGGGCAGCGGCTGGTAAAGACTTGGCGGCTGGATGAAATGATGCCGACGGCGGCGGATTTTTATGCGCGGGTTGAGAAGCAGCTCGGGGAGAAATTGTTTCGACGCCGGACGATTTTGCGGGTGTTGGCGAGCGAGGTGGAGGCGCAGCGTTGGGCTCGCCGACAGGGCGACGAATCATATTGCGAATGGGTCGGGGCGGCGTCGTTTGAGGGTGGGAATTTTCGAGATGATTTCGGTGCATTTGAAATGCGTGGAGCGCAACTCGATGTGGAGGCGTTTTTGGCAGCGTCGCGACAGTGGTTGGCGGAGCGCGACATGTATCGGTGTGGGGAAGTGCCTGCGATCGCCGGCACGATCGACGTCCGGGATGACGGCGTAGGGGTGCGTGAGTTGGGAGTGACGGCAGAGGAAATAGTGTTCTGTCAGGGCTGGCGGGGTGGTGAGGGTGATCTGTTTGACTGGGTGCCGTTTCGATCAGCCAAGGGGGAAATTTTGGAATTGGAGATCGACGCGTTGAGTGGGCAGGGAGATCGAATTGTCAACCGAGGTGGTTGGCTGATGCCGATGGCGGGCGGGCGATTTCGATTGGGGGCGACTTACGATTGGGATCAACTTGATGAAGTGCCGACGACGGCGGGACGATCGGATCTGGAGGGACGTTTGCGGGCGATGCTGGCTCCGGGCGTTGAGTTTTCGGTGTGCGATCAACTGGCGGCTGTGCGTCCGGTTGTTCGCGAGAGCAAGGCGCTGATGGGGAGGCATCCGGCGTCGGAGTTGCAGCGAGTGGGGTTTTTCAACGGGCTGGGCTCGAAGGGGGTGTTGTATGGGCCATACTTTGCGCAGCAGTTGGCGGCGTATTTGATCGATGGGGCGCCGCTTGAGTCGGAGTTGGATTTACGTAAGAATTTTTAAGCATGGGTATGAGCGAACATTTTTTTAAGCCCATCGAGATGGCTCACGAAATCGTCAGATCGCGGGTGCGTGTTGGCGATACGGTCATCGATGCAACTTTGGGTGGCGGGGCGGATTTGGTGTTCTTGTCAGGGTGTGTTGGTGGCGATGGAAAAGTGATTGGTTTCGATGTGCAGGTGGAGGCGGTGGAGCGATCGAGGGCGCGGCTGGGGCATCGCGATCGGGTGGAGTTGCATGCGGTGGGTCATGAGCGGATGGCGGAGTTTGTCGAGAGTGAGGTGGCGGCGGTGATGTTTAATCTGGGCTACCTGCCGGGTGGCGATAAGTCGGTGATCACTCAGACGGAGACAACACTGGCGGCGCTGGAGGTGGCGACGAGTCTTTTGCGCCCGAATGGGGTGGCAACGGTGGTGTGTTATCCGGGGCACGCAGACGGAGACAGCGAGGCGGCTGCGGTGCTCGACTGGGTGGCAGATTTGCCGCAAGAGAAGTTTGCGGTGCTGCGCTATGGCTTTGTGAATCAGCGGAATGCGCCTCCGTTTTTGATCGCGGTGGAGAGGTGCGCCTGATAGGCAATCGCGAGTATGACGATTCGGGGATTTTTCCAGACGGCTACCAATTTGTTCGCCTTGTGGTCGGTATTGGGAGCGGTCTGGGCTTGGTTTCAGCCGTCGGCCTTTACCTGGTTCGTCGATGTGAAGCTGGCGCTGCCCTTGGTTGGTGAACTGAATCTGATGGCGATCGGGCTGGGAGTGATCATGCTCGGCATGGGGGTGACGCTGACGGTGGACGATTTTCGACGGGTGGCGAAGATGCCGGGCTCGGTGGCGGTGGGCGTCGGTTGCCAGTTTTTGATCATGCCGACCGCCGGGGTGTCGCTGGCATTTGCTTTCAACCTTCCGGATGAGCTGAAGGTGGGGCTGATTTTGGTCAGCTGCTGCCCGGGTGGCACTGCCTCAAATGTGATCGCGTTTCTGGCGCGGGCGAATGTGGCGTTGTCAGTGCTGATGACGATGTGCTCGACTCTCCTGGCAATCGTATTGACGCCTTTACTGACCAAGATTTTAGCGGGAGCAATTTTGGAAATCGATGCCTGGGGAATGTTTCGCTCGATGACGACCATCGTGCTGTTGCCGGTGATCGGCGGGGTGGTGCTGAATCACTTTTTCGGCAAAAAATTGGAGCCAGTGAAAATGGTGTCCCCGCTGGTTTCGGTCCTGGTGATCGTGCTGATCGTCGGGGCGATTATAGCCAAGGGTAAAGCTGACATCGCTGCTGCGGGCCCGACGCTGTTGGTGGCGGTCGGCTGCCTGCACGCGATCGGATTCGGCGTTGGTTATGGCCTGGTTAGACTGCTGCGCTTTCCCAAGGATTTTTGCAGGACGGTATCGATCGAGGTGGGTATGCAGAACTCCGGCCTGGGGGCGAGTCTCGCACGAGCTCACGTGTCGCTGGCGGCGGCCGCGCCGTGTGCGATCTCGGCGCTGTATCACTGCGTTATCGGCAGTTTTCTAGCAGCGTGGTGGCGGCGGCGTGCCGCTGGCGTAACGTTGAATACAGGCGACAGACGTCAGAGGTCAGAACTGTGATTTCTGACGTCTACGGAGTCGGCGACTCCGCGGTCCTCTTTCATTCAGGCAGAAGGCAATTCTGCTCGATTGTTAGGATCAGTAGTCGAAGACTTCGTCTTCGTTGAAGAAACGCTTGAGCTCGGCGGCAGCGCTTTCGGGAGAGTCGGATGCGTGCAAGACGTTGACCATCATGTCGACGCCGAGGTCACCGCGGATGGTGCCGGCGGCGGCTTCGGCGGAGTTGGTCGGACCGAGCAGATCGCGGACGCGTTGAATAGCGTTGTCGGCTTCCAAGGCCACGGCGATGACCGGGCTCGATTGCATGAACTCGACGATATCGGGGAAAAATGGCAGGTCGGCGATGTGGGAATAGTGCTCAGCGAGCTTCTCGTTGCTGAGGGTTTGCATCTTTGCGCCGCGAATTTTGAAACCGTCTTTCTCGAAGCGTTCAAGGACGTTGCCACAAAGGCCTTTGGTAACGGCATCGGGCTTGAGCAGGATCAGGGTAGTTTCGGTGGACATGATGGGTCGGGGAAAGTATTCGTTTTTTGCGCTGGCCAGTCGCTCGACTGGCGCGGGCGGAAACCTTTAGCCGAACTTGGTCACATTTAAAGACCGAATTCGCGGTGGGTGGTGGTTGGTCGGAGCGGCAGCGAAATCGATCTCAGTCCTACGGCGAGCCAGTGGACAATAGATAGCCAGGCTTGTTATCGTTGACACTGATGAGTGGCTGACAGGTTTAATTTACGGAACGAGGGAGGGGAAGTTCCGCTGATTGGCGTGGCTACGACGGCCCTTTCGAGGGTGCTCTTGGCGTGGCTAAATGCCGCGCTTGTAGGTCTCGCAGCGATTCATCCAGCCGGCTCGCCATTGGCCTTCGTTGCGTGAGGCGGGGGCATTGCCGATGCGCCGGTTGAGCACTCGCTTGGCGGCTTCGCTATACTCATTGGCGGCAGCGGCGCCTCGTGGTTGGCCGCGCATTTCCAGGAGGACGTCGCGCATGCCCCAACCCTGGCCATTATAACGTTCGCCCGGCTCGATGCCTTCGCCTTTGAAATTGACGTAGTCGATCAGCGCGTAGACGCCCTGTGGGCTTTCGGCGACGGCGTAGAAGGTGGCGCGAAGGCGGGCCTTCTGGCTGGTATCCGGTGTGGCGGCGATCATTTTCGGTAGCGCTTGTTCGAGGCGCTGGACGATGAACCCGGTCTGGGCGTCGATGGTGCTGGCGAGGAAATTGCGCAGTTCGACCATGCGGGCGGAGTTTTTTGCACTGTGGAAATCGGCGTAGCTGTTCCAGGGGCAGCCTCGCTGGGTGGCGAGCCAGGCTGGCATTTTAGTGCCGCTGGCTTTCATAAAGGCGATCAGCTTGGGAAAGCTTTCGTCGAAGTGCGCCGGCCGGCCGGGAACGTACCAGATGAAATGTCCGATGCCGAGTGACGCAAAGTCTTCGCCTTTGTTCCAACTGGTCAGACCGGCGACGGTGCCGGAGCATTCGTTCTGCCAGATTTTATTGCCGATTTTACTTCGCTGGGTGCTGCTGAGCTTGATTCCGCTACTTGAACCAGTCGCGCTGGCATCGCCGCCGCCAGCCGTTGGGAGGGAGGTTGCACAGCCGGTTGGCAGCAGGGCAAAGGTAACAGCGAAACCGAGCATCGTCAGGGTATGCAGGCAGCGGGGCGCGAAGTTATTCTGTCGGGAGGGGGCGATCGCTGCAGGTTTCATCGGGGGAAGTTTGGTGGAGAGGCGAATGGATCAGGTCGGCGAAGAAAAAATCGGATCATCTGCAGCCGAGGCAAAAAGACCAGCGCAGCGAATCTAAAACCGAACAACATTATTTAAGATTACTAAAGGAATTTCGTTGCGTATTGGTCAAAATTACTATAATAATAATAAATTAGGGCATTTTCCCCTAGTTTGTACGATACGATGGCAGCTCCAACTCATTTACACGACAAAACTTTCAGTCACGAGATGCGTGGCTCAAGCGTGTTGCGTTCGAGATTTATTCGCGCCCTGAATTTGTTTCCTGATGAGTTCGAGGCAGGCGGAGCCCAGCCGGATGCGGAAGCTTCGGAGTCGAGCGATGAGCGTGTGGCTTTTGAGAATCACGAGGGCAATCCATTTTTCCGTCACGTATCGGAGTCTGCACCGTGCCAGGAAATGCTGGCGATGGACGGCATTGAATTGCCGGAATTCGAAAGTCTCGATGCCCTGCCTTCGACGATCGCTGCCAGCGAAGCGATTGCGGGGGCGCTCGATGAATTTTCCGATGACCCGGACCAACTCTGGTTCGACGAAACCGTAACTACGATGTTCATGGAAGACGCCGATAAGCCAAAAATCGAAACAGCTTTGGTAGAGCCTCGAATGGAAACGAGGGCTTGGCCATTGGGTGTTATTGCGGCGGGCATCGATCCAGCCTTTACGGGTATGGTTGAACCGGATGAGAATGCCGAGCCGGAGATCGGGACTGCTGCGCAACTCGAGGCAGGCGACGAAATCTCGTCGGCTCCGACGCCGGATACTTTTCTGATCACTGCGAAAGACGAAGTCGATGTAGATTCGGCAGACGAACCGACTCCGCTTCCGATCAAACCGCGGCCGGTCGACGACGTTCCAGCTCCTGCGCAGGATTTGCCGTTTGCTGCGATGTTGGATGCCCGTCCTGCCGGCGAGAGTGGCAAGCGCGGCTTCGGTGTCAAGTTGGCGCCAGGTTGGAAACCTCTGCGTGGGCAAAAGGTAAACCCGCCATCGAAAGCTCTCGCATCCCGTTCAGGCGCAGATGTCGATGAAGCATCCGATGCTGAGCAAGAATGGGTGCAAGCGACGTTGAAGACACCGCGTCAGGATTCCATTCTCGATGGCTTTGGACAATTTCTCGAAGAGCAGGTGATCTTGAGCGCGGCCATCGATGAGCCAGATTTCAAGGCTATGGCCCCTTCGTTCAATAACCGTGACGCCGATTCGAGTTCGTCTGACACGGAGTGGCAATCGGTGTCGCTGCCAACGTCGTCGGCCGTGACGCCCGAGGCCGTATCACCGGAAGCATCGTCGACCACCGCGCCGCGTGTGAAGACGGAATGGATCAGCGGGCCGCCTGCTGGCAAAGAGAAATCATCATCAGGGGTGCCGTGGTTGGCCGGTGGACTAACTGGTGAGCCGCAAGAAGCGATTGATCGAGACTTTGGCGTCGCCGCCGACGATTCCAATACGGAAAGTGCACCTATCGAAGCAGCCGAGAACTTTGCGGACGATATTGACTCAGGAACCGAGCCGTCGGTGAGTTCACTCTTCACTCCAGAAAATGAGTATCGGGCAGATTTGACCGCAGCAGCCGCGATGGAGGAGCCCGAAGTTTCCGTGCCTGCCTCAGCGAGCGATGCTCTGCCGAAATCCTTGCATCCGATTACTGCACCGCCACTGGTCGCCGACGACAAGCCACGCGGATTCAGTGCTTCTTTGCTCTACGGAGTGGAACCTGCCGGTTCATTCTTTGACGACTTGGAAGAAGGTGCTTCATCGGTAGATAAAGAGGTCGATGAGGATGTCGACGATTCTCAGCCGATGGCTGAACGCGTCGCCCCTGAACTTGCGCCTGGCGGCGACTCGGTTTTTCCCAAAGCGGTCGAGACCACTGATGCCGAATCGGCGACCGACGATGCATCTAAAATCGAAGCCGATGCCGACGGGTTTATGACACCTTGGGGCTCTAGCAAACTGCAAGAGGGGCCCGAGACTGATGCCGTTACCGAACCGGAATTATCAATCGAAGCCCCCGAGCAACAAGTGGCTGAGGTTGCTGAGGTGAAGAAAAATGCTCTCGTAGTCTCCGAACAGAGCGAACCGATCGCGCCGCCGCCGGTTAACGAAATTCCGGTCAGTGCTCTTGGTTACTCACATTCACGAACCAATCCTGCTTTGATCAAGCACGGAGTCAGCTGCCCTTCTTGTGGCGTGAAGTTACACATTCAAGCTCGTTATCTGAACATCGAAGGCAAATGCCCGGGCTGTGCTGAAATGATCGTCGCGCGTCAACGAGGAGTGGTCGAACCGGTCGTCGAATTGGCAACAGGCCGATTCCCCAGTTTTGATCGCCAACCGGACCTCGAGCCGAGCGACACGCCAGGCGGAACAGTACTGAGCGAGGGTGCCGCTGATGAGGAGGTGACGGTGAAGCCTGCCGCTCCACCAGTCCAGGGCGACCCGCCAGCAACTCCTTCTCCCGATCCCTTTTCTAATCCCAATCACGAACTTAAAAAAATTCGCGAAGCTGCCGCAGGTGGCGTTTGGGGGCCAACGTCCGGCAAAGGGCTTTCTTAATTTGATTCTGCTGGAGCGATGCTCACTGTTCAATGCCCCAAGTGTGGTCAGACGCTGAGACTTCTCGAGCGTCATCTTGGCGTGAAAGGCAAGTGCCTAAAATGCGCCGAACCGATCATCGCCGAACGTGACGATGACAGTGACGAGATCGAAGTTTTGCTGCTGACACAGCATCGAGAGAAACAGGCGGTGGTGACACCGATCGAGTCGGCACGTGCCGAATGGACGCCTTTTGAGATGGCTGCCAACGAAACTGGAACCTTCCCCGTTATGAATACCAATGATCCTTCCTCTGTCCCGGCCGTATCTCCGTTTGGTGATCTCGATTCTCACGACTCGAAGGAGCCGATGAGCGGCAAGATCGAGTCGAAGGCGTCGGATGAGAGCAAAGAAGCCACACCCAAATCGGAGTCGGCAGCGGCGAATCCTAAGCCACTCGGAGGCTTTTCCGGCGCGCTGTTTTCGCAAGGGTCACTTCCTCCCTCGATCGATGCGGCTGCTGCAGACGTTCACGCGGAAAGTCCAGCTAAAGAGGAGGGTTCGAGTTCAGCGGCTACCCAACCAAAATCAGCCAGGCCGCCGTTGCCGGGTATTGCCGGAATGGCATCATTTCCCTTTCCAAGTAAGCAAGAAAATAAGGCCAACGCGGAACCTGCCGAGAGTCCTGATGAGGAAGTGCCCGAGCCACGTTTTTCGAATGCGATCGATCCCGAGGAAGATCGTGGTGACAAATCCAAGGCTGTGCCGTGGATGAATCTACTTGCAGGCAAGGCCGATACCGAATCCACCGCCGGTCCAGACGATGATGCGTCGACAAAAACTGCTGCGGGCGCGGTAGACGAAGCGGTAAAAGCAGTCGAGCCGGGCGTGGAGGCAGTCGCAGCGATCAAGGCAGGCGAAATCGGTAAGGAAAATGATAAGGCTGAGGCCGGAGTTGAGGAAAAAGGTAAATCGGCGGCTGCCCCAGAAGGCGGCAACGAGAGCGCAACAGCCGATGGCGACGATGGTGCGAGCCGAACCAAACTTAACTGGGCTGCAGGACTGAAGAGCGGCTCGAATAAAATCCCAAGCATAGGCGCCATCGGTGTGAGCGCGAAAACGGATGCCAACGTTGAACCGAAGGCCGACAAAGAAGCTGAGCCGGAGGTCGCCACCGATACTGCCTCGGCACCGGCTGCTGGGAAAGAGCAAGCGGCTCAAGCTGAAGGTGAGAAAGATATGGGTTTCGACTACTTCTCCTCGCGCGACAACGATGCGTCATCAAAAGCAAATAAAGACGCGCCTGAACCCGAAGCTGTAACGCCTGACGAGAGCGAAGCTAAAGCTGCCGAGGCGCCCAAGGCCAAATCCAAGTCGGATGGTGCGATCGAAGGGGCTGATCCATCGGTCACGACCGTTCCTAAGATTAACAAAATACGTGAGCGCCGCAAACGCCGCAAGGTTCGGCGAATGATCGGAGCATTTTTGTTTCTGATGATCCTCGCGGCAGGCATCGCCAGTTTGATGTACTTCAAACCCGCCTTCCGTTCGAAACAAGTGCAGCCCGCTCTCATGGCGGCGTACGATAAAGCCAAGGGGCAGCTCACTGATAGCGAGAAGAAATTCGATATTCACACAATCATCGCCCCGATCAAAGATCTGTGGACACAAGGTTCAGAGCCGGCGGCCGACGATTCGATCGACGCAAATGTCATTGCTGCCGACGAGACGACGGCGACTGAGTCAACCGAACCCAAACCGGTCACTGATGCTGCGGAGAATACGTTGGCTGTCGCAGATGCTCCACCAAGCGGGGGTGCAGGTGGCGATAGCGGTGCACCTGCCGTTGCTGATGTCGCGGTGGCTACCAGTCCAGGCTCCGGCCCTGCGGCTTCCGTCGATACCACTGCGGTGGGGGGTGGTTCGCCAACGGGCGACGTCGAATTAACGCGTGCCGGTCCCGGCGAAGATGAGGAAACGCGGCGAGTCCGCACTGAAGGGGAGGCGATGCTCAAGCAATTTTACGCCGCCCGTTCGGCCGAGGGAAAACTTGCCTACGTTCTTGATCCGGGATCCGTTGCAACTTCGATTGAGGATGCATTCCCGAGCCCCGTAGAAATCCCGTCAATTCGTTCCATGGCATTTAAGGGACGTCTGGTAGATTCGAGCACCAAGCGGGTTTTCGGCGTCTTCGATGTTCGTGAAAATGAAAACGGCGATCGCCATCGTTGGTGTGTCCCGGAGATCGCTCCCGACCAATTCAAGGTCGACTGGGAACTTTACCAGCAACTCCTCGATGACGAGCTGACTCGATTTTTGGCGACGCCTGGTGCGAATCCGGAAACGTTCCGACTCTTGATTCGTCGTGGGCCGACGATGGCGGAAACCGAACGTCCATGGAATGAAGATACTTTGGAAATGCACCTCCTCATGCCGCTCGATGACGGAAAACCTTCGCGGGTTTTGATGACTCGTTCCACGCACGACGAACTGGGATTCGACAGCGATCTCGCCGATGGAGCAGCTCGGGTTGGACAGGTTCAGCTGGGCTGGAAAGAGTCCGATACCGAGCCGGGTCTTAAAGTGCCGACCATCACTGCGTTCGAGCGGTGGGGTGCTTGGGAGTAGCCGCGCGTAGCGGGCAGCAATGGCTTCCGGGACTGATTAAGCCCGGGAGCCTTTTATCGTATTCACGGTGGATCGACGGCCGGCTCGAGAAGATCGACCAGCGATAATATCCCGACCAGCCTACTGTTCGCGTCGATGACCAGAGCTTTGGTTTTACTGGAACGGATCAACGTTTCCAGTGCCTCGGGGACCGGCATGGAGGGAGTAACTCGCGGCGGTTGGCTGAGTGGGACATCGCGCAGGGCAGTCCCCATTGTTACCGTGTCGCCCTTGAGCAAATCATAAAATTGACCGCGTCTCAGCACGCCAAGAATCTCACCGTTATCTTTCAATACAGGATAGGTTGAATGCGGTTCGGATCGCAGCATCTCAAGCGCTTGTTCGACAGTCTGGCTCTCGGCGAGTGAACAAATACCTGTCGCCATCAGATCGCCGACGCTTCGATTTCGCACAGCGATCGGGATGCGCTCCATGACGTGATCGATCTGTTCCTGCGACGCGTAGGTCGCGGCTGATTGGGTGAGTAGTTCGGAAATATCACCGCAGCCTGCCACCAATTGGCGAAAGATGTGATCGCCCAGTGAAACTAAAGTGCTCGGTTCGCTAGCAACGGCATTGTAGCGCCAGCGCCGATCTTCGAGCAATGCACGTTCGCCGAAATGCCCCCCCGACTTGATCGTGCGGATCAGTCCTTGGTTATCATCAGTGATATCGATCGAGCCACTCTTGACCATGTAAAATGAGAACGCTGGTTCACCGCTTTGAAACAGCAAGTCTCCCGGCTCGAGGTGCGTCTCCTTGACGCCCGACGTGTAGCTGGGCGTCAGCAGACTGATGTCGCGCGGAAAGAAAATGTCGAGCGTCCACTCGACCATGACTCGCAATTTGCGATCGAGACCGGGAAGTTTCGAAAGGTAGATCGAACGCCACATCCACCAGGCGATGAAGCCGTGGAAGTTCAAGCCGAAGACATTGGCGACCGCCTTGTGATGGCCAATCGCCGCCAATTCGCCGAGCCCCGTGAAAGTAAATTCCTTTAGGCCGCGGCGGTTGCCTGGATAGCAGGCGGCAATATTGTCTCCTGCGGTTTGTCCCTGGCGCAGCGCGAATTGTGCGTTAGGAGGGCACCACTCTTCGGCCTCGCCAGCGAGAGGCACCGCAGCACAATCGCCGACCGCCCAGACATTTTCCAGGCCCGGAACGCGCAAAAATCGATCCGTCATCACCTTGCCCCACTTAGTTTCAAGGCCGTGTTCTTCAATCAATCCACTCAGCAATGGGTGAGGCGCGTTACCCACCGTCGAGACCACCAGCGATGCAGGCAGGGCAGTACTATCGTCGAGGATGACTTGCTTCGCGGTGACCGCCTTAACGCGGTGCTCGACGATGACGTTGACCCCATTTTGTTCGAGCACCTGCCGAGTGTATTCACCGAGATTGGGGGCCAGCGTTGGCAAAAGAACCGCTCGACTGTGAATCAGCGTGACGCTGTAATCGTCGCTGTCGACGTTTCGGTAAAAGCGATGAATCGAATTGAGTAAATCAATAATCTGCCCGGCCGTCTCGGTGCCGGAATAGCCGCCTCCGACGACGATAAAATCTAGCAGGCGTCTGCGACGCTTTTTATCAGTCACCAGGTTGGCCTCTTCGATGCGACCGATGATCGCTGCGCGCAGCTTCATTGCATCGCCAACGTTGCGCAGCAGGTAAGCGTGCTCCGGCATGCCCGGGATACGGCTCAGATCGACGACCGCTCCCAGCGCGATGACCAGATGCTTGCAGCGAACGGTGAGGTCGGGAGTGTATGCGCCAGCGGTAGCATGGATGATTTTCGTGCTGACATCGATGGAAGTGACCTCGCATTTCAGCACCTGCGCACCACGTGCCAGCTGGCGAATCGGATTGACCACGTGCCGCGGTGCCAGCGAGCCACCGGCAACCTCGGGCAGCATCGGCTGAAAGGTCATGTGGTTTTCGTCCGAGAGAATGCCGACCCGTTGATTGCCGAGCCGCTTCCCCAACTGTCGGGCGCAATAGACGCCGCCGAATCCACCGCCTAGAATGGCAACGTCGAGATCGATGGTGGTGTCAGTGGCGGGGCGGTTACTTGAGTCGGGGGAATCTGGCATGGCAGGGAGGGTATACGCTTCGCTCACCCGCGGGCGCAAGTCCAGTGAGCGTCGACTCTCCTGAGGCACTAACTCGTTTTAAGAAGACACTTGATTAAATGTATCGACCGTAAAAGGGAAAAAAGCGTGGATTGCGCATCGTGTGAGTGACAGAGTGCGAGGATACAGTTCCCAAATATCCGTAATTATGAGCGATCTCGACAAAGTCAAAACTCTCGCATCGAATCTCGAATCCGATTTTCCCCGCAGTCCACGTGAAACCATTGGCGGCTACGTGATCGCTGCCCGAACGCTCGACAAGTGTCGCTCCGAATTGGCGGAAACGCTTGGCGAGTATCACTTCGATTGTCCGCTCGATAACGTGTTCTTCGACTTTGCCGGCATCACCGCTGATCAGTTTCGCGCCGTGGTTGCCAGTGGTGCCACTGATGACGAAGTCGGTGAGTGGATCGTCGAAAATGCCCGCCAGAAAGAGCGCCGCGACGTCATCAAGTGGAACAACCAAATGCGTGCCACGCGCCCCTGCGACATGTCGATCGAACTGCAGGAGTTCCTCGAAGGTTACATCCCGGAAAACATTCCCGAAGGCAAAGTCGTCTACGTCTGGTTCGACGTTTACGATCTGGAAGAAGGGCGGATCTAAGTTTTAGGGAGGAAGGCATAAGGATGCATCTGATTCGAGCCGTCCTTCTTTTTTTCGTTGCTCTGCAGGTTGCAAATGCCGAGCCTTGGCTCCGTCACACGATCGACAATCAGTCGCTCGGAGCCGATGGCGTTCGCTTGGCGGATGTCGATGGCGACGGTGATCTCGACATCGCTACCGGCTGGGAGGAAGGCGGTGTGGTTCGCGTTTATCAGAATCCCGGACCCGACGCGGCGTCCAAGGCTGAGTCATGGCAAGCCGTCACGGTTGGTAACGTGAAATCGGCGGAAGACGCGGTGTTTGCCGATCTCGACGGTGACGGCGCACTCGATGTAGTCAGTTCCTGCGAGGGAAAAACGCGCACACTTTTTGCGCACTGGGCACCCGCCGCCGCCGCTGATTACTGGTCAAGCGACGCATGGAAAACCGAAGCTTTTCCCGCCTCCGGGGGAACACAATTTTGGATGTTCGCGCTGCCTTTCGATGTCGATGCCGATGGTCATCTTGATCTGATCACTGGATCGAAAGGCGACGGAGCTTGCATCGGCTGGTGGCGTTCTCCCGGGTCGGGCGATACGGCGCGTGATTTGTCAGCATGGAAATTTCACAAACTCTGCGACGCCACATGGATCATGTCGCTGCAACTTGCCGACATGGATGGCGACGGTGACCAGGATATCGTCGCCAGCAATCGAAAGGGGGCTACAGCGCGTATTCTCTGGCTCGAAAATCCAGCTGGTGGTGGCTCGTGGCAGGAGCACGTCCTAGGGGCGGTCGGCGAGGAGTTGATGTTTATCGACACGGTCGACGTCGATGGCGATGGGAAGCTCGACATCGCAGTCGCAGCGAAAGATCGAAAAATTATTACCCTGACAAAATCACAAACTACGGAGTTCGCTTATCCCGAAAACGGCTATGGAACCGCCAAGGCGGTTCGTGTTGTCGACGTCGACGGTGACGGACATCTCGATTTCGTTGCTACTACCGAAAAAGCCAACGGACCCAAGTCCGGCGTTTTCTGGATGTCTGGCCCTGATTGGAAAACCACCCACGACATCGGAGGACCGGAAGGCGAAAAATTCGACCGCATCGAAATGCTTGATCTCGATGGTGACGGCGATCTCGACCTGCTCACGTGTGAAGAGCGCGACCAATTGGGAGTGATTTGGTACGAGAACCCTTACGGGAAATAGAGCCGTTTAAGAAGTCTTCACAAAACGCACCGCATACACTGGCGGTAGCGTTTGCGAAATCGTCTGCCACGAATCGCCGCCATTTTCGCTGATCCACAAGTTGCCGGTAGTTGATGCGAAAGCCAGCACGTCGCCGGTATCATCGACGTCGAGTGCGTGGCGAAGCGCGATGTCGTAGGAATGTTCCTGTGGCAAGCCTTCGCCGAGAACGTCAAAATTTTTGCCGCCGTCGCGGGTGCGCGTGACGACCAGCTTGGCATCGACAGGCATGCGCTGCTCGTCTTTGATGCCAGGCACGAACCATGCCGTATGGGGATCTTTGGGATGCACGGCGACGCCGAAGCCGAACACCGACGGGCCAGCCTCTTTGATCTCCGTCCAACTGGCCCCCGCGTCGCAGCTTTTAAAAATACCGTTGTGATGCTGCACCCACAGGTGATCCGGTGAGCTGGCGCAAATACCCAGACGATGCACGTCCTGCACGTTGGGATCGTCGGCGAGTTCGGGTGGCATGAAATCGGCGACCATGCCCTTGCCGCACAGTTGCCAGGTTTTGCCACCATCGTCAGTGATCCATACACCACCGCAGGAAACTCCGACAAACACGTGGTCGGCATCGCGCGGATCGACACAGATAGAATGGATGGCCGGCACGTCCATGCCGCCACCGAACCACTCGCCGCGTTGCGGTTCATCCCATAGCGGCCGGTTCAGTTCCCAGCTGTCGCCACCGTCTTCCGAGCCAAAAAGCCCGCCCGGTAAAGTCCCGCACCACAGTTTTCCCGGCTGATCGGGACCACCGGTTTCCAGCGCCCAGATCTTTTGCAACGACCACGCGTAGTCCTCGCCCTCGAAAGGACGTTTACCGGGCTGATAGTCCGCTGGTTTTTCGGGATAGACAGGAACGGCGATCTCTTCCCAGGTGCCGCCCTCATCGCGTGAGCGATGCAGCTTCACTCCGAAATGGCCGTGATCCAGGGCCGCGTAGAGTGTTCCGTCGCGCGGATCATGCAAGGCCATCGAGCAATTGTCGCCGGCAAAATCGACGCGGGCGATGTGCCACTCGCGCGTGCCGCTGCGTTCAAGAGTGAACAATCCTTTCCGAGTCGCTAGATGGATTTTCATTTTTTAAGGAGCTAGGAGCTAGCTGGAAACAAAGAACAACGAACCAAAAACAAACTAACCTCCCGACAGGGCCTGCATGACGTCGATCTTAGCATCAGGGGCTACCTGATCGGCAAGCGTTTTTCGGTCGTGCAGCGGTTCGCTGTTAATGAAGATGGCCATGTGTTTTCGCAGTGCTCCGGTGTCGTCCAAAACATAGCTGCGTGCCGCAGCTTGATCACCAGCAAAGTAGGCGTCGAGCGCTTCACGCAACGTTGCGCCGGCCACCTCGCGCTCGGGGCAGACGATGTGGCGCTGGATGTTTTCGGTGAAACGAATCAGTGCCATCAGATTATTCGAGATTGGTTTTTTCGTAGTCACCGGGCTCGACCCAACCGGCGGGAACTTTTTCACCTTTTCCGATGTAGCGCTCGTAGTAGTTCGCCACTGGCGACGAGACCGGATAATTGTCGAAAATATCTCCATTGCCGTCCATGCGCGGATCTTCCTGCTGACTGAGTTCGGTTTCCATCTGTTCGCGCAAGGTCGCTTTGCGGTCGGCGTAGGCGGGGTCGTCGGCGAGATTCTTCATGCACGCCGGGTCATCGCTGATCGCGTAAAGTTCCTCGGTCGGGCGCTTGCCGAAGTTCATGTTCCAGTAGGTCGATTTGCCGTCGGCAGAGGTGCGGCGGTCTTCGAGTAACCAGGTCTTGGTAGGACTGCCGTCGGTGTTGAGGTAACCGGTGATCGGATCACCGACCGGCCAGCGATCAACTTCGAAATTTTTCAGGTAGAGCATTCCATCCTTAACGATGCCACGAATCGGATAGCCCCAATCGTGCGGGCGACCGATGTCGTGACGTTCTTTGCCGATCAACGCGTGATCGCGTTCGGCGAAAACCTGGCCACTCTTTTCGGTCTGGAAAAATTCGGTCAGACTGCGTCCGGTCATCGTTGCCATACCGGTCGACGACGGGGCTACTTTAGCGACCTCAAGAAACGTCGGAGAAAAGTCGATAAAGTTGACGAAGTCATCGATTACGCGTCCCGGCGCAGTAATGCCTTTGTTCCACATGATCGCCAGCGGCAGGTGGTTGGAAAGTTCATACTCCTGGCCCTTGATGCGCGGGAAGGGCATGCCGTTGTCGCTGGTGACGACGACCAGCGTGTTCTCGAGTTCCCCGCGTTGCTCGAGCATCTCTAACATGCGCACCAAATGTTGGTCGAAGTATTCGATTTCGAAGGCGTAATCGAGCATGTCGGTGCGCACGGTTTCGTTGTCCGGCCAAAATCCGGGAATGTCTTCGGTGGGTATGTCGCTGAGCTTTTTGTTACCTTTGGAAATGCCGGTCCCGTATTCATAAGCGCGGTGCGGTTCGGTGCTGCCATACCAAAAGGCGAACGGTTCGTCCCCGGCTCGCGCATCGAGAAACGCTTCGAAGTTGCCAGCGTAGTCATTGCCGGAAATCGCGGTGGTTGGGGCCTTGGTTTTCTTCTTTTGAAAGACTTGGCCGGTCATTAAACGTGGCTTGCCGTCTGCGTCGTCGGCAACTCCCGGTGCCCATCCTTTGCCGGTCATGCCAACTTTGTAGTCGCTGTGCGCCATCAGTGCCTCGCACCAAGTCTGGAACTTGATGGGAAAAAACGGCATGTGGTTGGCGGCTTCTTCGAGCTGCCAGCTGTTGCGTCCGGTCAGGATACAGGCGCGCGACGGTGCACACTTCGCGTTCGGTGTGTAGCAGCGATTGAACAGCAGGCCTTCGCGGGCGACGCGATCAAAGCCCGGAGTTTTCACCCACTCGGTTCCGTAAGCGCCAAAGTGGGGCCACGAGGCATCATCGGCGATGCAGAACAAAATGTTGGGACGCGGCGGCGATTTTTCCTCCGCCTTTCCGACGGTTGCCAAGAGGCATAAAGCGACGCACAACTGGGGCAGCAATTTCATCTGCCGAGCCTAGCTTTTGCGCGGCGGCGTCGCGACTGAAAAATATCCAGATAGCAGGCCAATTCGCATCGACCAATGAGGTTTACGGATTTCGCTGTTTGTTAGCGGGACACCTGTCTGCAATTCTGGGTCTGCGGTTTCTTGTTAATGTTCGACAAGCGCGTTGTGTAGCCGCGCAAACGTGGTTGCGATTTGCGGAGCTCCAGATCCAGCCGCAACTCGAATGCCCGCCGGCACTTGGACCAGGGAGAACGGAATTCTGGCGGCGAGCGGGACGAGAATCGTGATATCGCCCTCAAACTTCGTAACTTGCCAATCATAATCGACACCAGATTTTGCGGCGGAAGGCGTTAACGGTTCGGCAGCCCGACCGCCATCAGGCCCGCAGAAGATCACAGTGATGCTCCGGGAGTTCGGAAATTCGACAACCATTCCAAGAAACCGATTCAGATCCTGGGTATTTCCTGAAAAGGCGTGTCGCTCAAACCCGAATATGATCTGTCCATCCGCGTAGGAAGGAACGCGTTGAGCGCGAAACTCGTGGACTAGTTCCCCGAAGTGAGCGCCAGGCGATTCCTTTGGATCAGCCAGGGCAAGATCGTCGGCAGTGCCAGTCGAGACTGCGAGTGCTAATAAACTTACCAAAGTTATTGGCCAGATACCGGAGGCTGATACGCGCGCATGCACCAAGTTTCGCTTCAGTTTCCGTCTTGCAAAGATTTCCATCAGCAATGGTGAATCATTCATACCAATACGACGTGTGCGGAGGCCGATCCTTAGAATTATTTCAGCAGAACAGTTCTAACTAAGGATCTCCTTGGTCCCTCTGAAAAATGTTGTAAGTCCTGACGGTTCCGGGTGCGCTGCAACGAGCGGTGGGCGGATACCGACGGTTGCCAGTGGACTCAAACGGGCGCACATCTGTAGCGGCAACCTGATCAGACGACTGTCGCTTTGATATTGCGCGACTCTGATCGAACTATTTCACACCTGTTAGCATGACCTCACCGTCTTCATCCCCACAAGAATCCTTCGATGCCTTCGCCGAGTTGGGGCTGCCGCGTCAGGTCGATGTCGATGCGGAGATGATCGAAGAGAAGTGGCGCGAGCTGAGCCGCAGTGTGCATCCCGATGCGGAGAGTGGTGATGCGGATCGTGCAGCGGCGGTCAATCGAGCGCATCAGTTGCTCGTCCCGCCGGGCGCGAGACTGCGCCACTGGCTGGAACTGCAGGGTCGTTCGGCGCGTGATGCGGCGATGGATGATCAGATGATGTCATTTTTTTCCAAAGTCGGCGGAACGCTACAAGCGGCGGATGATGTGCTGAAAAAGCGGGCAGCGGCGACCACGGCGATGGGGCGTGCGGTGTTGGCGACAGCCGAATGGGAGAGCCAGGCGGCTCTGCAGGGCTTGTTAGGCGAACTGGGCGAAGCGATCGCGGTGGCGATCGCTCGACTTCCGGAGATCGATGCGGCGGGGGAGAGCGGGGAATTCGCTGGCGCAGAATCGACGGCGGCGAGTCTGGGTTTTTTCGAAAAATGGCAGGCGCAGATTCGCGAGCGATTGGTGGCTTTGATGGCTGGTTGAGAGTGCTTTGCACGTATCGGTGATTGAGCTATTGGGGGTTCCCTCGGTCCGTGCTTTGTTGGTCGAGCTATGTCTGAATCTTCTTCCAGTAAAGACTCAACTCTCATCGTCGGGATCGATCTCGGTACCACGCACTCGCTGATCGGGGTAGTCGATTCCGGTTTTCCGATTCTGTTGGCGGATGCTGAGGGGCGTCGGCTGGTGCCGTCGGTGGTGCATTTTCCTAAAAATGGTGGAGCGCCGTTGGTCGGTGCCGCAGCGCGGCGCATGGAGACGGTCGAGCCGGAAAGGACGGTATCGTCGGTAAAGCGTTGGATGGGGCGACGCGACGCGGATGAAGCGGGCGAGTTGTGTGGGCGTTCGCCGGAGCAAATTTCGGCGGAGATATTGAAATCGCTCAAGTCGATCGCAGAGGCGGCGCTGGAGGAATCGGTGACGCGGGCGGTGATCACGGTGCCGGCGTATTTTAACGATGGTCAGCGCAATGCGACTAAGCGGGCGGGGGAGTTGGCGGGGCTGACGGTCGAGCGCATTGTCAATGAGCCGACGGCGGCGGCGCTGGCGTATGGCTTGGACAAGCTCGGCGATTCGGCGCGGGTGGCGGTTTACGATTTGGGTGGTGGCACCTTTGATTTGTCGATTTTAGAAATGCGCGACGGCCTGTTCCAGGTGCTGTCGACGAATGGTGACACGCGGCTCGGCGGTGATGATATCGACGCGGTGGTGGCGGGCTGGATGGCGGCAGAAATCGGCGTGGAGTTGTCTGAACTGGATGCGACTCAAGTAGCGACCTTGTTGGAGGTGTCGCGTTCGGCGAAGGAGCGGCTGAGTGAGGATGGCGTTGAGTCGACGACCTTGCGCTTGCCGTTTTTCCGTGATGCGAAGAGTTTCGAGTTCGATCTGATGCGGGTGCAGTTGGAGGCTTTGGCGGCACCGTTGATCGATCGCACGCGTGGGCATTGCCTGCGCGCCTTGGCGGATGCAGGCATCGCGGTCGAGGAGGCGGCGGAAAAACTCGATGCGGTAATCTTGGTCGGTGGCAGCACGCGCATGCCGTTGGTTCGCGAAAAGGTCGAAGGGTGGTTCGGCAGGACGGTAGATATTTCGCAAAATCCGGACGAGGCAGTGGCGCTCGGCGCAGCGATCCAGGCGGGAATTCTGTGTGGCCGAGTTCAAAATGTGGTTTTGTTAGACGTGACGCCGTTGTCGCTCGGTATCGAGACTTTCGGTGGGCTGATGAATGTCATCATCGGCCGCAATACAACGATTCCGGCCAAGGCGGGCGAGCTGTTCACCAATGCGGTGGCCAATCAGGCGTCGATGCAGATCCGTGTGCTGCAGGGCGAGCGTGAGATGGCACGCGACAACTGGGAACTGGGTCAGGTCGAGATCGATTTCGAGTCTGGCGCGAAAGGGAGTGCGCGGGTCGGGGTGCAGTTCGAGATCGATGAAAACGGAATTCTCACGGTGCTGGCACGCGACACTAAGACTAATACTGATCGAGTTTTGGAGATTCGTGATACCGCGGTCGACGTCGATGACGCGGCGGTTGAAGCGATGATTTCGGAATCGGTCGAGCACGCTTTTGACGACATGAACGAGCGCATCTGGACGGAGGCGAAGATGAAGAGTGAGGAGTTGTTGCCGGCAGTCGAGCAGGGGCTGGCGGCGCTGGGTGACGGTCTTTCCAGCGAGGATCGTGCCGCGATCGAATCGGCCGCCGCGGCGGTGCGTGAAGTTTTGGCGGCGCAGCCGGCGGATGTCGCTAAGCTGAAAACGGCCAATCAGGTGCTCGATGAAGCGACGGAGACGATGGCCGCGCAACTGGTTGAGCGTGCGATGGATGCGGCGCTATCGAAACAGTTGGAGGGGTAAATTTGCTCACAGCGGAGAAACGGCCCCGTTTCATATTGCCGTTGCCTGAGATGTGATCATTCTTCTGTCACAATCTTGACGCGACGAGCCAATACAGCGTAGCGTGGACAGACCGTTTCCCGATAGGTTTTAACGCTCTACGCAAGTGGGTGTTGTGCGTTAATTCGTCCACCTGTGAGTTGCCCCCAAGGCTCTGATGGCTGACCAAATTCCACTCCTCGAAAAAGCCCTGTTGGCCGCTCCGGATTGTTGGCCGGTGCGTCGGTATTTGATCGAGTACTACGCTGCGGACGATCAGCTCAATCGGGCGGCAGAGTTGGTCAAGGGTGCTCCGGAAATGCCGGAAGAAGAACGCGATCAGCTTTTTGCTGCCGAGGTGTTGGCGAAGACGGATCCGCTGGCAGCGGATTCGTTGCTGGACGATATCCTGCGATCAAATGCGGCGTGTGCCAAGGCGCACGTCATCAAGGCTGCGATGCAACGGCTCGCGGGTGAAAATAAGAAAGCTGATTCTCATATTAAAGTCGCGAAAGTCCTCGATCCCGAATTGGATATCGAAGCAGCGATCGCCGAAGCGGTGGCTAGACCCGAAGCTCCGGCGGAGGAACTGCCGTTGGAAGTGTCGCGAGCCGTGCAGCTTTACACGGTAGCGGTGGCGATGACAGCTGACGCCGATGACGGCGAAGCAGCTGATATCGAGGTGGTTGCAGCGCCCGAGCTTAAGATTGAGCCAGCGTCGCCCGATAAGCCTGCGGTGCCGCGGCAAAACGCTCCCGTGCCACTTTCCAATCCACGGATGACTGCGGTGCCATTACCGGCGGCCCCAACGCGTCCGCAGTCCACTGCGAGTGTGGCGATTCCGTTGAGGTCGGCCGATTCGAGCTACCCTCGCACGGCGATTTTGCCGGCGGCGCCGGTCGAGGAAGCGTTCTACGCCGAGGTCGAGTCGCAGGACGAGAATGCGGGTGGAAGTGAAGGAGAAAGGTCTTTCATCGTTGGCGATGGCGGGATGGTAAAGGCGCATTCCAGAGTCGCTGACACCAAGGAAAAGCTGTCGGCGATTACGACGGCGATCCTGGTGCATGCGGCACTGATCGTAGTTCTCACCGCCTACGTGATCGCTGTGCCGAGAGTCAAGCCGCCATCGATCATTGTCAGTTCGTCGCCTAAAGTAGAGAGGCCGGAACTTCCAAAACCGACGTTGGTGAAGGAGAGGGAGACGATGGCATCGACCATTCAACAGTCCGCGCCGGTGGTGACCGTCGAGTCATTTTCCGCGTTCGCCGTACCGGAAATCGTGACGGTCACTGACGACTTGTCGATGATCACTTTTGGCAATGACGCAGGCACCATGGGTATGTCGATGACGGGACTGGGTGACGTGTCGAACATGGGTTCGATCCCGGCGGCGATGCGGTCACGCTGCAGTATGTCACAGCGTATGAAACGTCTGCGCGAAAGTGGTGGTGAAGAGCGTGCCGAACGCGCAGTGCGCGATGCGTTGGAATTTCTCGCCAGCCAGCAGAACAAGGAAAACGGGGCATTCGGCAAGGAGTTTCCGGCGGCAATGACCGGTTTGTCGCTGTTGGCATTTCTCGGCCACTGCGAAACGCCGGAGTCGAAGGTGTTCGGGAATACGGTCATCAGTGCGGCGCAGTATCTGATGCGGCGCGGGAAGGCTCACGACAAGGGGCTGATATTCAATGGCAAGCCAGGCAACCACAGTGCCTATGAGCACGCCATCGCGACGTATGCCTTGGCGGAGTTGTTTACGATGACCAAAGAGAGTGGTCGCGAGATTCCGCAATTGGATTCGGTATTGCGGCGCGCGGTGAAAGTGATTGTCGATGGACAGACTCGGGTCGGTGGCTGGCTCTACAACTACTCGGGCGCGAAGGACGGAGATTTCTCGGTCGCGGGCTGGCAAATTCAGGCGCTCAAAGCGGCCTACAACACAGGCAAAAAGTATCCGGGCGTCGAACTTACGCTCGACAGGGCGATGGAATACACGAAGCGATCGCAGGACCGGGCTGGCGCGATTCGCTATCGCTTCAGTGACGAAGTGAAGCCGGGTCACGCAACGTTGGCCGGTGCCGGCGTTCTGGCGATGCAGATGTGGGGCCTCGCTGAGACGCCCGAGGCGACCAGGGGACTCGACTTTATCGAGAAAAATTTTATGAGCCCGGTCACCCAGACGTACGGCGCCTACTACAATACGCAGGCGGTTTTCCTGGCGGGCGGTAAGCGCTGGGACGACTACAACGCCATATTTCAGAAGCAGGTGCTCGACTTGCAGAAAGAGAACGGCTCATGGGAGCTGAAGATCAGTCATGGGCCGAAGGGCGAAGAAAACACGATCTATGGCACGGCTCTGATGACCTTGATGCTTGAGGTGTATTACCGCTATCTGCCGACAACTGACAAGTTGGATGGCTTGAAGGTGGAGTGATCCACGGGATGGAAACGGGTAAAGTCGGCGCTTTTCCGTCTTTACCGGGCAACCAATGGGCTTGCGCGTGGTTGGATAAAAAGGGAAGCTCTCCCGGCTACCTTTCCGCTCCCTCGTATTCTTATGTCTCTCGTCCCGCTGGTCACCAAACTTGCCATCGATTCCGGCTGCACCGACCGTGCTCGCTGTGAGTCAGTGCTGGAGGCTGCCAGCAACAAGCGCCAATCGCTGGTCGATGCTTTGCTGGATGCCGAGTTGGTTGAGGAGGTGACTTTTTCTGAGGCGTTGGCCAAGGCTACCGGTCTGGAATTTCTCAGCGAGTCGGAGGTCGATCTCGACCAGCCGCTGCACAACAAATTTCCCGCCAAGTTGGCGCTGCGTCATCGGCTGCTTCCGGGACGGTTGAACGGCAAGAAGGTTTGCCTCATGACCTACGATCCGTTCGATCTGGAAGCCAAGCAGGCAGTTGGGCGGGAGCTGCACAAGGAAGTCAGCTGGGCGGTCTCGACGCGCTACCAGATCATGGAGTCGCTGCGCATAGGCTACGGCGTCGGCGCAGCTCATTTCGATGAGTTGATCGAAGGTCGCGAGGTCAACCGTGACGACGACGATCTCTCGCAGGAGGTCAATATTCTCGACGAAGAGGACGAGGAGGCTTCGGTGATGAATTTTGTTAACCAGATCTTTCGCGAGGCGCTGAAGGAACGGGCGACTGACATTCATCTCGAGCCGCTGGAAAACGATCTGCGCATTCGCTACCGGGTCGACGGATCGTTGCAGGAAGTCACCGTGCCGCCGAATGTGCGTTCGCTGCAGGCTTCGCTGATCTCGCGTCTGAAAATCATGGCGCACCTCGACATCGCCGAGCGTCGCCTGCCGCAGGATGGACGCATCAATCTTGAACTCGATGGCGAGCCGATCGATGTGCGTGTCGCGACGATTCCTTCGATCAATGGCGAAAGCGTCAGTCTGCGTTTGCTGACTCGACAGAAATTCGACATTTCGATGCTCGGCCTCGATCAGAGATCCGAGAGCCAGATCCGCGATTTGCTGGCGCTGCCGAATGGCATCATCCTGGTCACCGGGCCAACAGGTTCGGGTAAATCGACGACGCTTTACACGTTTCTCAAACAGCTCAACACCAAGGAAACTCGCATCGTCACGATTGAGGATCCGGTGGAAAACAAGCTCGATGGCGTCGTTCAGATCGCCGTGAAGTCGGAGATAGGTCTGACTTTCGCGGCAGGCTTGCGCAGCATCCTTCGTGGCGACCCGAACATTATCATGGTCGGGGAAATGCGTGATTTGGAGACCACCGAGATCGCGATTCGCGGTGCGCTGACGGGTCACCTGGTTTTCTCAACGCTGCACACCAACGATTCGGTGGCGGGCATCTCGCGGTTGCTCGATATGGGCATCGAGCCGTTTTTGATCGCCTCTTCGGTGCGTGCGTTCATCGCACAACGACTGGTGCGAACGCTGTGCGAATCCTGCAAAAAGCCGGCGGCAGGGATCGATGACGAATACCTGCAGCGCATCGGTTTTCCGCTCGAGCACAAAGATTCCATCATGGAGCCCGGCGGCTGCCGAGCCTGCCGCGATACCGGATATCGTGGACGAATGGCGATCATCGAAATCTGCGCATTAACCGCCGAGATGCAGGAGTTGATCACCAGCAATGCCAGAAATTCGGAGATGAAAGCCCAGGCGAAGAAGGACGGGATGGTCGCCCTGCGCCGCTACGGATGGGAAAAAGTCGCCGAAGGAAAAACCACTCTCGCCGAAGTGCTGACGAATACCGCCGAGGCGGACTGAGCCTGAAGAAGACTAGCCAATTTTCCCGTGCCTGCTTTCGATTACACCGCCATCGATGTCTCCGGTAAATCTGTGTCCGGCAGTCTCGCCGTGCGCAACAAGGCCGAGGCTTATCGAGCGCTCGAGGCAAAGTCGCTCAGTCCGGTCAAGGTCTTCGAAACTGCTGATGCAAAAGGGCAGACCAAAGCTGGTGCTCGAGCGGCAACCAAGGCGGCTATAGCTGCGGGACCGGTTCCGATGTCGAGAGCGATGGTGATCCTTTTTACTGAGGAATTGGCCGATATGCTCGACGCTGGTTTGCAACTCGAGCAGGCCTTGAAGGTGTTGCACGAGAGGCAGCAGAACAAGCAACTCAAGGCGGTCGCTGCGACCTTGCGCGAGGAAATTCGCGAGGGTACGAAATGTTCCGGTGCGTTGAAGAAAGCCTCTCCGTCATTTGACGACCTTTACCGCAACCTGGTCGCTGCCGGGGAAGCCAGCGGCTCACTTGGTGACATCCTGCGTCGTCTCGCCGAGAGCCTGAAGCAGCTCAACGACCTGCAGTCGCGCGTCATCTCGGCGATGATTTATCCTTTCGTCCTGCTCATTGGCTGCGTGGTGTTGATCTTCGTTTTCAGCGTCGTGCTTATGCCCAAGCTGATGGCATTGATCTCGAAGACCGGCCAGGAATTGCCGATGGTCACCGAGCTGTTAATGAAGTTCAGTGACTTTATGGCGGCATGGTGGTGGATGGTGCTGATCGTGATGATTATCATCAGTCTCAGTTTCAAAGCGTTTATCTCGACCACCGGTGGACGTGCCTGGTGGGATCGATGGCGACTCGTCGCGCCGGCTTTTGGACCCGTCATGGCGGGTCGGTTTTATGCTCAGTTTTGCCACACTATGTCGAACTTGGTGAACAACGGTGTGCCGTTGCTCAACGCGCTCAAACTGGTGGCTCGCGGCACCACAAACGGTTATCTGAAAAAGCATTTGGAAAATGCTGTCGAGTTTGTCGGCGACGGCGGGGGATTGGCCAAGGGCCTGGAACGCTCCGCTGCCTTTCCGATCACACTGGTCGACCGTATTGCGATCGGTGAGCAGTCAGGAGAACTCGGTAAATCCTTTTCCAAAGCAGCCCGTAAGTTCGACGAAGAACTCGACATCCGCATCAAACGGATGGTCGGCATATTGCCGATTGTCCTCCTGATAGCGATGGCCGTTGTTGTCGGTCTGGTTGCCTACGCCATCATGACGACTATTTTCGGATCGATGTCCGGCGTGTCAGGAAAATAATTTCCCGCCAATCACCAAAAAAAAGCACCGCGAACCCAGAACAATTTTCATATGAATACGCATTCTATCACCCTTCACAATCGCCGCCGGCGTAGCGCAAAAGGCTTCACTCTGGTTGAGCTGGTTATTGTGCTGACCATCATCGGTATTCTCGCTGGATCCGGGGTTTATATGCTCATCGGCTTCTTGGATGATGCGAAGTTAGAGCGCGTCCGAGGAGACCTCAACACTCTCGCTGTCGCCCTCCAAGGCTACGAACGGAACAACTACTTCAAACCGCCGACACAGGAGCAAGGCCTTGAGGCATTGGTCACCAAGCCTACCGGCGATCCGCAGCCGCAGACATGGCGTCCCTATCTCGAAGAGATGGTACTGGATCCCTGGGGACAGCAGTATCAGTACCGATTCCCGGCTCAAAAGAGCAAAAAGAAATACGATCTATTTTCGCTTGGAGAAGACGGCGTGGAAGATGACAACGACACCGGCAATTGGTAGGTGCGATGCCGAGCGCTGGCGCGTTCGTTTTTTGGCAGCTCATTCGACAGCGTTTACGCTCGTCGAAATCGTCATCGTACTCACCGTGATTGGTATTCTCGCCGGCATTGCCCTGCCGACGATCGACAGTGTGGTTCGCGAACGCGAGGCCCGCGAGCCGGTCGCTGAGCTGGTGCGTTTGGCGCGGACCGTTCGTCAGCGCGCCATCAGGGATCAGGTGCCTTACCAGATCGCCTTCGACGGGCAGGGCTTTCACGCTGCGCGTTTCTTTAATCCCTACGGTGAGGCCGAAGAGTTTGCACAAGTTCTGCGCGACATGGAGGCGCTTGAGCAGCGACGGAAGCTGATAGAAGCTTCGCAGGATCGGATCGGCGCGCTCGCTGATTTTTCACTGGGAGAAAATTCCGGCAGTCCTCAGTCGCAGACCGTCAGTGCTGGAGTCGACGATGAAGCATCTTCGATCTACTATGAAACCTACGAAATGCCTGAAGGCACAAATTACGAGCTGCTTTTCTGGGGACAAACCGAATGGACGCCGATGCAATCCGGGCGTTTCGAGCGCTGGGTTTTTCAGCCGTCCGGCATGTGCATGCCAATCAAAATTCGGGTCAGTTCAGAAGGCGCTTTTTTCGAGGTCGAATTCCATCCGCTGACCGGTGATGTAAAATCGGAACGTGGCTGGGTCGAATAAACAGGTTATGAAGCTTCGTCTCCAGGGCAAAAGTAAAAAGCAGCGCGGTATTGCCCTGCTTGATGCCCTGTTGGCAGTATTCATATTCTCCCTGGCTGTGACCGGTATCGTAACCTGGATGGGGCAGATCGGTGATAATTCGAACTTGCTCGGCAAAGAGCGACTCGTCCAACAGGGGCTCAGCGGCATTCTTTCCGAAGCCAAAGTGCGCGATCTCGCCGACATGAATTTCGAATTCAACGACCAATTACTCGGCGTCGTTTACCGCACCACCGTCGAACCTGTGCAACTGACCACCACGGAGGGCGAAACGCTGGAGGACATGTACGTGCTGCGCGCCACCGCCGACTATGCCGAAGGCGCGCTCGGTCTGACTCGGGCCGCCGAGATTTATGTCTACAAGCCGGGGGACGACGACCGATGAATCGATCGACGCCACGGGGATTTACTTTGGTCGAAGTCGTCGTCGCGATGACCATCTTTGGACTGATCGCGACCAGCGTCTTCGCCATCATATTTCAGGCTGGCATGGAAGCAGGCGACATTCGTCAGATGGAGGGCCGTGATCAGCAAGTCAACCGCTTCGTCGCCCTGTTGCGGGAGTCGCTCGAGGCACTGCCGCAGGACGGCTCAGCGACACTAGTCAACGGTGAGGAGTCGACCTCGGGCTGGCCGGAACTGACATTTACCGGCACACCGACCGGATTTGTATTCGGAGTAAATCCCGGAACCGCTGGCGATACCATTCTCGGTCTGCGACCAGTCGCTGTGCCGCCGCCGACGCTCGAAGATTACTCGCAACCTCTGTATAACATCGCCATCAGTCGGGAAGAATTCGGAGCCGATGAAAACGAAAGCGGCATGACAGTCCGCGCTGGCACAGACGATCTCTTTCTGGATGAAGATGAAGAGGGGCGTCGGTGGTTGCCGCTAGTCGAAAATGTTACCGCCCTCGGTTGGCGATTGTGGAACAGCGATGAAAATTTGTGGGTCGAACTGCCTGACTGGACCGAGGGCGAAACGCTCCCCACCTTGTTGGAAATGACTCTCGCAGATCCGTTCCGCCCACCGCTGCGGGTCGTATTTGAAATTCCCGAACACGCTACTCAACCCGCGGAAGACAGCGGCGACAATTCGACGACCAGCACCGGCACTAATGCCGCTGGAACGACAAGTCGAACGGCCGTCGCACCAACCGCCGGAAGAGGCCAGCCCACGACTACCGATGGCGATGGCGGCGGGGGACGTGGCAGCCGTGGAGGCGGCAAAGGTCAAGGTGGGCGCGGCGGAAAGGGCCGCGGCCCGGGTGGTGACGGCG
>JBBKXR010000063.1:0-11881 GCA_037969585.1 Verrucomicrobiales bacterium | reverse complement strand
ATTTTCACACAGTCTCGTCAGCGAGTGGCCTGCTGTCGGTCAACGCACGATCCACTCGCTTGCACTCTCCGTTGGCGCGGACTACTCTCTCAACGGAACGGGCCGGAGAAGATCGCTGTTTTCCCTGCGTCTTCGGACGTGGGCGAGCTCAGAGGAAAGTCCGGACACCGCAAGGCAGCATCGCCGTGCGAAAGCGCGGGACGCGGAGGGCGCAAGCCACCGTGGACGGATAGTGTCGCAGAAAATAAACTACCCGTCGGAGCTTCGGCACTGGCGGGAAAAGGTGAAACGGCGAGGTAAAAGCTCACCGCCCCGACGGTAACTGAGGGGGCACGACAAACCCCGTGCGGTGCAAGACATAACAGAGTGAACGGGCAGCCTGTCCGGCTTCGCAGATTCCTTCGGGAGTCGGCGAAATGTGCTTGGGTATTAGTCGCACTAGATAAATGATCTTCCTGTCAGGCCTCCGGGCCGAAGCAGAACAAAATCCGGCTTATTTCGGCCCGTTCCACCTTTTTTGCTCTCACTTTTAACGAGAGTATCCTCGCCTGGTGTAAGTATTGCCAGGCTATCTATCGTTGCTTTTTAAGCCCGGTCCCTTGTTCTAAGGGGGCGCATCCGCCCTCGTCAGCCGTCGAACCCCTCGTCGTCCTCGAGGCAGCTGCCGTCCGCGGCTTCGGTGGCGAGAGCGTCGCAACGTTCGTTTTGGCGGTGGCCGGTGTGACCTTTGACCCATCTCCACTCGATCTCGTGACCGTCGGCGGCGCGCTCGAGTCGCACCCAGAGGTCGACGTTTTTGACCGGGCTTTTGTCGCGTTTTTTCCATCCACGCTTCTTCCATCCGTCGAGCCAGCCTTTGGTCATGGTATCGACCAGATAGCGGGAGTCGGAGGTGATAGTGACTTTGCAGGGCTCGTGCAGGGCTTCGAGGCCGGCGATGGAGGCGAGCACTTCCATGCGATTGTTGGTAGTACGTTTAAAGCCGCCGGAGATTTCTTTTCGGAACTTGCCGAAGGTGACCAGAGTGCCGTAGCCGCCGGGGCCGGGATTGCCGCGCGATGAGCCGTCGGTGTGAATGTGGACGTGTTTCAAACTTAGGAGAAAGGAGTTGGGAGGTGGGAGTTAGGAGTCGTCCAGTCGGGGATGCAAGTTGATATCGCGGCTTGCCACGACGAATGCCTTACGATGAACTGCGCGGGTGAATGACACTTCGCAAAATGCCGAGACGAACGGGGTATTGGAACCTCCTGTCAGCTTTCGGGCGTCGCTCAAGTATCTCGGCCCGGGACTGATCCTGGCGGGTTCGATCGTTGGCTCGGGCGAATTGATCGCGACCACGCGGACGGGTGCCGAGGCAGGCTACTCATTGCTGTGGCTGATAGTGGTAGGCTGCGTGCTTAAGGTGTTTGCGCAGGTCGAGATTTGCCGACACTGCATCACTCACGGCGAGACGACGCTGACGGCGCTCGACAAGATTCCGAAATGCGGGCGGGCGATCTCCGTTTTCTGGCTGGTGACGTTTCTGTTTGGCCTCGGACAGCTCGGTGGCATTGTCGGCGGGGTTGGCCAAGCGCTTGATCTGGTATTGCCGATGCCCGAATCACTGATGCACGGGCGCGGCGATTTCATCTGGGCGGCAGTGGTCACCGTCGCGACGATTTTGCTGCTGACGGTCGGGGGATTTTCACTGATTGAGACGATATGCGTGTGCCTGGTCGGCACCTTCACTTTGATTACGGTGGGCAATGTCGTGGCACTGCAGACACATGGCGAGTGGGCGATCCACTGGAGCGATCTGCGCGAGGGGCTGAGCTTCGGCTTGCCGAAAGCGGTCGGTGAATCGACGCCGGTGCTGACTGCGCTGGCGGCTTTTGGGATCATCGGTGTGGGCGCTTCGGAGTTGGTAGCGTATCCTTATTGGTGCCTGGAAAAGGGCTACGGGAAATTCATCGGTGCGCGCGATGAATCCGATTCCTGGGCAGCGCGCGCACGTGGTTGGATACGGGTGCTGCAGATCGATGCCTGGGGATCGATGGTGGTCTACACGCTCAGCACGGTGGCGTTTTACTTGCTGGGAGCGGCGGTGCTGCATCGGCTGTCGGAAGTTCCCGAGGGACTCGATATGATTCGCACACTGGCGAACATGTATGAACCGGTGTTCGGAAAAGCTGGCGAATCGATTCTGCTGTTCGGCGCGGTGGCGGTACTGTTCTCGACTTTCTTCGTGTCGAACGCCAACAAGTCACGGCTGATGAGTGACACCCTCGACGTGTTCGGTCTGGTCCAGCTGAAGGGCAATGACCCGCTGCGCCAGCGTTGGATAAAATTCTTCTCGGTGTTCTTCCCGCTGCTCTGCCTGACCATTTACTGGTTCATCCCCAAACCCGTGCTGTTGGTGCTTTTGTCAGGATTGATGCAATCGCTGCTGCTTCCCGTCGTCGCCTTTGCAGCGCTATGGTTTCGCTTTCGGCACAGCGATGCGCGACTGCGTCCGGGGCGGGCGTGGGACGCGATGTTGCTGTTGTCGTTTCTGTGCTTCGTGGTGATCGGCATTTACATCGCCGTCACGAAGGGCGGCCAGCTGTGGGAAAAGCTGGCGGGCGGTTGAGTGATGCGGCGGTGTTGCCGGGCGCATATTTCCGACAATACCAGGCGACGGTATCGCTGAGACCGCTTTCGAAATCGATGCGCGGTTGCCAGTCGAGAAGGTCGCGAGCTTTGGAAATATCGAGCGACTTTCGGAGTGGTTGTTCGCGCTTTTCTCCGCGAAAAATGGGGACGCGTTCGATGCCATCGAAGGCGTGACTGATGGCCCGAACGACACTGCTGATGCGGCGCGGTGCGGCGCTGCCGAAATTGATCGCAGTATTGTTGACGTCAGTGTCGTCAAGGTTTTCGCCGGCTGCGAGGTAGGCGCAGGCCATGTCGTCGACGTGTAGAAAATCGAGCTCAGTGGTGCCGTCGTCGCGGTCGCCGAAATCGTAGGCTTGATCTTTGACCAGGCGTTGGATGGCTCCGGGGATGAGTCGGCAGAAATGTCGGTCTCCGGGCCCGTAGGTGTTCATGAAACGACACGATACGACTTTCAGATCGTAAGCGTTGGCGTGACTGTGAACGGCGACTTCGGCGGCGATTTTCGAGGCGGCGTAGGCGTGGTTGATCGGTCCGGGTGGGTGATCTTCGGCGATCGGATCGGCGCAGCTGAGGCTCCCGTAGATCGCGCCGCTGGAGGCAAAGACGAGACGCCGCGCGTTTCGCGAGCGGCGCATGGCTTCGAGCACGGACAGCGTTCCGTCGAGATTGATTGACCAGGTTTCGGCGGGGTCGATCAGGCTCAACGGAACCAATGGCTGGGCAGCGAGGTGAAAGACCGTGTCGATTTTACTTTCTTCGAGCAGGCGCTGAAAAGATGTCTGATATCGAATATCCGCATCGATGAAGTGACAGCGATCGCAGTCGCGAGCGGCGGGTAGTTCCCGGTCGACGACGGTGACCTGAGCGCCGGAACGGATCAGTCGTTTGACGAGATGGCTGCCGCCAAAGCCTGCGCCGCCGGTGACGAGCACGGGGCGGTCTTGCCAATGGGAGTTTCGCTCAGCGCGCATGGGCCTATGCGGCCCCTACGGCAGCGGTTTGCGGTTGCTCGTGGTGTTGCGCTGCCGTGTTGCGGGTGATGCGGTGATAAAATTCGGCGCAATGGAAGAGGCCGTCACCGAAACTGGTGCGCGGCCGGTAGTCGATGACGGCGCGGATTTTTTCGGCGTTCAGACGCTGCCGCTTCAGCGAGATGATTTGGTGGCCGGCGGCGTTGTGATCGACAACGTTGTAGCCGCGGGCACGAATATCGGCGGCAGCGCTGAGATTGTGTGGCGCGGCGACGAGGGCGGCGGCGCTGACGATTTGTTCCATGGCTTCGCGTGTCGACAGGTGGGCGCAACCCATGAGGTTGTAGGCTTCGCCGATGCAAGCGGGACGAGCAGTCAGCTCAAGAATGATTTCGACGGCGTCGTCGATATAGAGATATTCGCGATGGTGGTCGAGCGAATCGAGATAGAGCTGGGGAGCTTCGCCTCGATAGATGCCACTCAGGGATTTTGGCACGAGCCGGTACTCGGTGTTGAAGTCGTAGGGGCCAATCAGGTTACACATGCGCAGGATGGTGACTGGCAGGCCGAACACTTCGTGGTAGGTGCGGGCGAGAATGTCGGCGGCGAGTTTGGAGGCGTCGTAGACTCCGATGGCGCGCAGCGGGGTGACTTCTTCCTGGTAGGCGGGGCCGTCGAGCTCTCCGTAAACCTTGTCGGTTGAGGCGTGGAAAATACCGCGTGGCGTTTGGCCGGAACTGCGCACGGCTTCGAGCAGGGCGACTACGCCCATGGTGTTGGTCTCAATGGTTTTGCCGGGCTCCTCGACGGCCTTTTCAATGACGGCGGCGTGGGCGGCGCAGTTGAAGATGTAATCGAACGACGTTTGCTTTAGCAGCGCGGTCATCTGGGCGATATTGGTGACGTCGCCGGTGACGGTGTAAATGCGCTCGCGAATGCCGTAGCCGGGGCAGTTAATCAGTGAAGGCCGACGGGTATCGGTGTCGCGATCGAGGGCCCAGACTTCGGCACCGGCTTCGAGCAGGCGGCGGGCGAGATGGGCACCAACGAAGCCGTAACCGCCGGTGATGAGGATGCGTTGACCGCGGTAGATTTCGTCGTTTCCGTTCATGGCAAGTCGGGATCGGGCTGGAGTTATTTGGGCTAGGAATTGTTGCTGAAGTCGAAGGGGCTATCCATCGGTGGGATGGTATCCGACTTGATGGGGGCGACGACGGGGTGGCTTTGCTCGCGCGGCTTTTCCGCGGGAGGTTCGTCTCCTCCTGGCAGCGGCAAGGCATCGGGCGTTTCGTCGAGCAGGGCTTCTTCGCTGCTAGCAGCTTCGATATCGGCTTCGGTGAGTTCTTCCAGCGGCGTGTTGGGCTTTTCGCTCGAGCGGAATGTTTCTGCCAGTGATCCCATCCATGCGAACGGGTTGAGGCTGGAGGTGCGGATGTGAACTTGGGCGCTGATGCCGCTGCGCAGGTTGTCGACGTCGCCGTCGGGCTCGATTTTCACCAGGACTTCCTCGGGAGTGAGGCGCAGGAAGGGTGAGTCGGCATCGGTCGCGCTGATGACGTTGTGGCCGATCGCAACGACGGTGCCTCTGATAGATTCGCCGAGCGCGGGGAAGTCGATTGTGGCTCGGTCACCGTAGGCGATGTCTTCCGCTTCGGCGTATTTGAAACTGGCGATGATCCACACGCGGTCGTCGGTTTCGAGGGTGACGATGGGGTCGCCGGCCTGAACCGATGAACCCGGATGGTGGTGCACGGCGAACACGCGGCCGCCGCGATGGGCAGAAATGGTGCTCTGGTCGACGGTGGTGCGAAGCGTTGCGGCTTCGAGTTGGGTCTGGCCGATCTCGGTGGCGACTTTGGCGGCGTGTAGTTGCAGTTCGTCGAGCCAACTGCGGACGACGCCAGCGTGGTAGTGGCGTCCCTGAGCGGCGTTTTCGGTGATCAGTTTCTGCAGATCGAGTTCGCCGTGTTTTTCCTCAAGACGCTTGGCGAGGCGCAAACGGCTGTTTTCGGCTTCGAGAAATTCGAACTTCTTGGCTGATCCACGCCGGACGCTACCATCGAGTTCGCTGGCGAGTTTGCTGGAGAGTTCGAGTTGGATGTCGAGCTCTTCGATTTCCAAACCAAGCATGGTTTCGCTGCGCTTGGAGATTTCGTGGAGCAGTTCGAGGCGCTGTTTTTCTTCATCGATGGCGCGTGCGACCTGATCGGCTTCGAGGCGTTTCAGGTCGAGAATTTCCTCGATTCTCTGCAACTGCGTGTCGAGTCCGGCGGCGTCGAGCCGGGCGATCACCTGACCGGTTTCGATGTCAGCTGCTTCATCAACATCGACCTCGGAGACGACCCCGGGAGCGACGGCGCGCAGGTTGATCAGGTTGCCGACGGTGGTGCCCTGCATGCTGGCGGCGGTGGTCAACTCGCTGACTAGAAAGTAGATCGCGAACACCCCGACGACGAGTGCGGTGACGGTCCAGCAGACGGAGCTGCGACGCGACGGTTTGGGCCCGGCAGCTTGTGCCTCGGAGGTCGGCGCTGCCGAAGGTTCGGTGGATGCAGAGGCTGCGAAGGGTGAGGCGATCGGTTCGCGGGCGTGGTGGTCACGCTGAGTACCGGTTTTCAAGCGCTCGGTGTCTTCGAAGATCGGATGATGACCGTGCTTTGATTCGCTGGAATCACTGCCTTGGTTTTGGGATGACGGTGGGTGCATGACGGGTGTTGAAAGCGAGAGAGAGAAAGGAAAATTTTGACGAAACCAGTTGGCTTAGTTTTTAAACTAGAATGGTGGCGGCACTACTTTGAGTACGACGAGTAAGAGGATGACGAAGACGGTGGCGGTCGCGGCCATGGTGATTCGCGACTGGATCATGCCGAGTAGGCTCGTGCTGCTGTTGGTGACTGCGGTTTCGTCGCCCTTCGACCAGCTCTGTTGTCCAAGGTGAAAGAGACCGTGAATTTTGATCACAGAACCGACGGCCTGATCGTAGAGCTGCAGCGGGATCATAACGGGTGACATATGCAGCGTGCCGCCGGCCACCACCCACAACTGAGCGAGGCGAACCAGGATGACCCAGCCGATGTAGACGAGCAGCAGATAGGGAGAGACGAAGATCGACAGCAGGACGGCGCCGAGCGGTCCGACCATTCCTGTCCACATCGACAGGCGCTGATCGAGGAAGCACAACCAGAGGAAAAACGGCATGCCCTGCGGTCCGAGCGCGAGACAGCGGATGTTATTGCGCAGCATGTTGCCGTACCAGCGCGACATCAGCGATGTGGTCAGTTCGAAAAAGGGCATGTCGCGATCTTCCATCGCGTAGACCCAGGCATCGGGCGCATAGAGCATGCGCCAGCGATTTTCTAAAACGCAGAACAACGTGCTCTTGTCGTCGCCGAACAAAAAATCGATGCGGCCGTGGACGGGGTGATCGATGAAGTCGTGTTCGAGTCGCTTGATGAACTCGTCGGAAAAGGCGATGCCGGCGCGCACGAAGGAACCGCGTCCGGTGAGGGTCATGACGCGACGCGACAGCGAGTGCGACGACATGTAGAAGTGACGCTTGGCGAACTTCAGCGCGAACCATTGGGTGATGATCCAGCGTGGCGTGTGGCGGGGCGCCTCGTTCGTGGTCATCGCCCCGAGGCCGAGATCGAGTCGGAACTGTGGCAGGCAAGTTGTGAAAATGCTTTCCCCGATCTCGCTGTCTCCGTCCATGAGTAGAACGGTTTCGTTTTCGAGATTCGTTGGGCTTAGCTGTTCACGATAGTTGCGAAGAAATCGCAGCGCGTCACCTATAGCCAAGCGCTTGCCCTCGGCCTGCAGGGTGAAGCGCAGATCGATGTGATCGCCGCCGTGTTTGTGAACGGCGGCACGAATCAATTCCGCTTCGCCACTGCTGGCGACGCTGGCGACCACCACGGTTTCGCAATCGACCTTGGCCAGGGCGGCAACAATCGAGCGGAAGCACTTGCGACTGGTGTCGGCCAGTTCTTTATAGGAGAGCACGACGACATACAACCGCTCGGGCAGTTGCTCGGGAAGTTGGGCACAAAGCCGGCGCAGACGAGGGTAGGTGACGCCGTTGAACCACCATCCGCGGATCGCGTTGCACATGAACCAGCCGTAGCGCCAGAGACCGAAGGCGCCGATGACGAACACGGCGTGGCGATTTAGATGCATCACTCGGGCAGGCACGAGGGCCCATACCGCTGCTGAAATCAGCAGTGCGATCAGCGTAGTCCGAATGGCAGGACCGTAGAAGCTGGAAGTCGCAGGATTTAGACTCATACGTGAAAAGCCTATTGATTACGATAAATTGACGATGAAAACAAGAATTGAGTATGGTTATTTTATTTAACATATCAAAAATGAAATTTATTATTGCAATAATTTTCAGAAATGATACTTTTATCGCCTCGTCATAATTACTGGAATATGAAAACCTCAAACAACTCTAGCCGTATCGTTGCGGCGCTGGCCCGCGGGTCACTTGCTGTAGCGATAATTTCACTGGCCAGCTGCGCTCTGCCGCAGCTCGCCGAAAATAAGCCATACGCGGTGCCTGAGGGCGCGGCGGTGGACACCATCTACAACGGATCTGCGGACAAAGTCGGCTACGGCAAGCACGCTTACTCTGGCAGTTATGCTGGAGATCGTCACGTGCAGGGCGCCGGCATTGACAGTCATCCACGCGTCGAAGCGGCGCGTTGGTTTGCTGAAGGTTTGCGCGGTGAAGCGCGTGCGCTTTCCGCCGAACGTTACCCTCGTCTCAACCTGCAAGCGGCTTCGGGTTATGCCTTCACCAGTGGCGGGTCGAGCTCCGGATCGTCGCGTTCGTCGGCGAGTAGCAGCTGTGGCTCGGGCAGCTACGGTGGCAGTTGCGGCAAGAGCACCTGCTCGAAATGTGGTGGTGGATCAACCGCTGGTAGTGGTGGTTCGATGGGCTCAAGTTGGCGTGCACGCCACGAAGCACGATTGGTGTTGAGCCAGCGCGTATTCGATGGGCGTCGTTTGAAATACGTCGAAGAAGCCGGCATGTCCCGAGCCGCCGCTGCCGACCTGACCGCCAATACCGTGGCGCAAACTATCGCAATCGAATACAGCACGGCGCACATCGATTATCTCCAGGCTCGCGACATCACTTCGATGGCCAACAGTCTCGTCGACGCGCATCGCCAGATGCTCGTGGTGACGACCGACAAACTTGGTCGCGGTCTCCAGTCGCAGGCCGATGTCGATCTGGTGCGCTCGCGTCTAGAACGCAGTCAGTCGCTTTTGAAAACGCAACAACTCTTGATGAATGACGCCGAGGTGCGTTTTCGGACCATCTCGGGTAAATCGCCCAACAACGTCGCCGCACCGCCGCAACCCAGCCAGGGTCAGCTGGCTTCGCTTAAGCTTGACCAGAATTGGGAGGTCAAAGCCGCCAACGAAACCTTGCGCTCGCGCCAGTTGGAAAACCAGGCTGCTGATCGCCTCAAGTATCCGAACGTCGACATCGAAGTCGGTGCCCGCGCCGGTGACGGATTCTACGGCGTTGCTTCGGCTGATGAAGAAGTGCAAGCGCTGCTCGTTTTCAGTTGGGATATCCTCGACGGTGGTTTTCGCGAAGCCGAAAAATATCGCACCGAAGCCGGTATCCGCGAAGCGCAGAGCTTGGTCGAAGCATCCAGGCTCGACGTGCGTCAGCTCTGGGATCTCGGTCGCGAGCTGCGCGGCAAATCGGGCGAACGCTTGAGTGAGCTGAATGGCTACGTCTCCAACCTCGGCAAAGCCATTGATGCTCTCGAGGCCGACTACGCATCCAGCAAGCAACCGGTGCTCAACGTACTCGACATGCAGGACGAACTGTTCGAAGCCAAAGCCGAGCGTGTTTTGGAGAAATACAATATGCTGCGCGGCGGTTACGCCATGCTCGCCGCCTCTGGCGAACTGGTGAAAACGCTCGAACGCTCCGGCGTGCCAACCACTCGACAGTCGACCGGCACCAACCTGGCCTCGACCACCAGCCGCCGGCCACAAACGCAACCCGTTGTGCCGACTTATTACGAAGCGCAGGCAGAAAGTGCGCCCCGCCAAACGGTCGCACCTGCCACTCGTAGCGTGCCCCAACCACGCCCGGTTCGTCAGACGGCCCAAGCCCAAGCGCCGGCCGTTCGCGATACTCGGCCGGCGTCGCAGGTTATCAAAAGAATGGCACCTGCCACTCAACAGTCGCCAATCAATCGCGATTCGGTGTATCAGCGTCGCAATCCTTACGCCAGCCCGATGGGAGGCTTCTCGGGATTCTGATCAAAAAACCCCCGCATTTTGTAGCAGCGTCCGTTGCTACTGATCCATTTCGTCGGTCTGCCTAATCCAGTGGCATACGAGGGCCGGCGGATGCTAGAGAAGCCCAAGAAAACGCCGTCCCGGGAAACCGGGGCGGCGTTGTTCTTTTTTGAAATTGTGGGCCGACTGGTAGCGGCATTACGGAACAGAGCAGGCTTGGCCAAACCCGTTGGCATCGGTAAAAATCAAGCATGGATGTGAACCTCGACGCCGCAGCTTCCGTTTCCGACAGCCGCCGCAGTTTCATCAAAAAGGGGAGTGTGCTGGCCGCCATCGGCAGTGCATCGGTCGCGAGTATGGTTCACGGAGCACCCGACAACCGCATCAAACTCGGCATGATCGGTTGCGGCGGGCGCGGTACTGGAGCCGCCAATCAGGCGATGAATGCCGGAGACGACATCGAGCTGGTGGCGATGTGCGACGTTAACGAAAAAGTGCTCCGCGACTCGCGCGAAATTTTGCGTAAGCAGAAGCAAAAGCAAACCATCGTCGGCGACGACCAGCTCTACACCGGCTTTGACGACTACAAGCAGGTCATTTCCGAATGCGACGTCGTCATTCTCGCCACGTCACCCGGCTTCCGACCGCAGCATTTCGAAGAGGCGGTAAGCCAAGGCAAACACGTTTTTATGGAAAAGCCGGTCGCCAGTGACGTCGACGGTATTAAGCGCGTGTTAGCCGCCGGCAAGGAAGCTCAGGCGAAAAATATCAAGGTCGGCGTCGGCCTGCAGCGTCGGCATCAGCCCGGTTATGTTGACTTGGTCAAGCGTATCCAGGATGGCGCCATCGGCGAAATCCTAATGCTGCGTGCTCTCTGGAACGGCGGTGCACGACCCGGCCGCGAACGGCTCGAAGGCGAGAACGAACTCGAGTATCAGATCCGCAACTGGTACTATTTCACCTGGCTGTCCGGAGACCACAATGTCGAACAGCACGTTCACAATCTCGACGTCGTCAACTGGATCAAAGGTGATCACCCCGTCGCTGCGCGTGGCATGGGCGGTCGCCAGGTGCGCAACAAGAAGGAGAACGGTCAGATTTTTGACCACCATTTCGTCGAGTACGAATACGCCGACGGCACGCTGCTCTACAGCCAGGCACGGCAGATACCCGGCTGCGTTCGCGACATTTCCGAAAGCGCCACCGGCACGCTCGGCAGCGCGAGCCTGAGCCAACGCGATTTCACGATCACCGGTAAGAACGCCTACCAAAACCGGCTGCGCAAAGGCGAGGACGGTCATCAGCTCGAGCACTACCCACTTTTCAAAGCGATCCGCGAAAATCTTCCGCACATGGAAGCTGAACAAGGTGCGACCGCAACCATGACCGCGATCCTTGGTCGCATGAGCAATTACTCCGGCCAGGAAGTGCGCTGGGATGAGGCCATAGCCGACGGCCAAAAACTCGTGCCCGACGATCTCAAGACCTTCGCCGATGCCGCCCCCGTGCAACCCGATGCCGATGGGTGGTACCCCGTCGCCACTCCCGGCGTCACCAAACCGTTTGAAATCTGGTACTGAAAAACAAGTCGAGGCTTGCCAGCGACGGCGGCTGTCGGGATAACAACAATCTGCCGAGTGCACTCCGCGCTCAGCGAACGAATTTACTATGAGTGATTTAGAAAAAAATACCGCAGGCGGTAAATGGTACGAAGGCGTCACCCGGTACGAGTGGTTGGTGCTGATCATCGCTTCGGCGGGCTGGGTTTTTGATGTCTACGAAGGACAGATTTTCAATCTGACCCGCAACCAGATGCTGCAGGACATCCTCGGCGTCGGCCCTGATCACCCGGATATCGCCAAATACGGCGAATGGTTTCTCGGCATCTTCCTGCTCGGCGGCACGCTTGGAGGACTGATGTTTGGATCGCTGGCCGACCGCTACGGGCGCCGACCGATCATGATGATTACCATCCTGATGTATTCGATTTTCTCCGGGCTGACCTATTT
>JBBKXR010000062.1:0-45583 GCA_037969585.1 Verrucomicrobiales bacterium | reverse complement strand
TGGTGGTGGTGGTGGTGCGACTCCACCTCCCGCATCCGGTGGCGGAGGCGGCGGACGATGAAACTGCGGCACAGTCGTTTCGAAATCCGTTCGCGTTTTCGTCAGCGCGGCATCGCTCTGATGCTCGTGTTGTTCGCTGTCATGTTTCTCGCGATTTTGGTTACGGGCCTTTGGGAGGGTGCGCAGTTTTCCTGGGATGAAAGCACCTACGAGCGACAACGCTTCGAGGCAAAATTGCTCGCCGAGTCCGGAATAGCTATCGCGCTCCATCCCGACGTGTCAGCTGGCGATGATGTGCTGCGACACGAATACCCCGATGGCCGCAGTTACTCAGTGGTGATAGGCAGCGAAGGCGGGCGGCTACTGATTAACGCCATCGAAGAAGATGCGATCTCGAACGCGATACGTGAGCTATTCATTCTGTGGGGGCTCGATGCCACCGAGGCGTCGACCGCCGTCGATTCGCTGATCGACTGGATCGACGAGGATGATGAGGTACTCACCAGCGGTGCTGAGAATGATTTTTATTCGACGCAAAAGTATGAGCAGTTTCCCCTCAACGAAGGCTTCACTTCGATCGAACAAATGCTGCTGGTGCGCGGCGTGGATCGGGTAGCGCAGGTGCGACCCGACTGGCGCGATTTTTTCACCCTCTATGGTGATGGATCGATCGATGTCAACCAAGCTTCCGCTGAACTGATGGAAGCATTTTTCGGAGCGACTCGTGAGGCGGCGCTCAATGTCGTTTCGACTCGCTACGGCACGGACGGCATCGCTGGAACCGATGACGATTATTTCTTCGAAGACCTCACCGAGGTGCAAAGTCTTTTGGGGGTGACTGGCGAAGTGATGGAATCATTATCCGCTTGGACGACGCTGGCCAATAGCGTGCTGAGAATTCACAGCGAAGGCCGGGTGGGAGATTTCGTCATGCGGCTGATTGTGCTCACTGACAGTGCAGAAGATTCTGAAGACACCACGGTGCTGGCGCGGCTGGAAGAGCGTTGAGTGTTCTGCAGTGGTCGACGTTTAGGTCTCGTCGAACACATTTTTCTGCAGGTCCCGCATCGTCGCCAGATCACCCCATTCGCCGCCTCGCATTTTCCTCGCACCGGACTTGCGCTTCGCACCAAATCGATCGCGGTGGTCGGCAAAGAAATTATCCACGAAGTCAGGGCTACCGAACGCCACCCCGTCGCAAAAATAACGTGCTCGGTGCAGCAGTCTTTCGCGCAGCGCCAGTGCGCCACCATCGTCGTTGATCACCCGGGCAACCTGATCCGGGGCGATACCAGCTTTCGTGCCCTTGCCGGTTCGTGGATCGCCAATTCGGCGTTCGCCTTTTCCAAACAGATGCACTCGATACGCGGCGGCAACGTCTTTCCATCGTGTAGAGCGCCCCTGCCACGCCCGAGTTCGAGCATGCAGACGAATCAGGCCCGAGCGGGCAGCCGTTTTCCCAGCCAGAGCCTCGGCATAGCTGCACCACCGATAGTGCATCGGGTCCTGAACCAACCCGGCGCGGACCGGGTTGAGCTCGATGTAGGCAGCCATGGTCGTCACGGCATGTTCGTCCGAACCATCGACGACCACGCTGGCGAAACGGCTTTCCCACAAGGTGCCACTGCGCTCGTTGCAGAGGTTATACCACTGCGCGAAACGCTGTTTGAGCTCCTTCAGGAACACCGGCAGGTTGCCCATCCGTGCCTGATTGCGGGCGAGGATTTCTTCGAGCCAAGTAGAGACGCCGCTCGACTCAGCGCTTGCTTCTGCGCGCCCGATTTCGTCGAGAAGCAGCGCCAAAGCTTTTCCGTGATAAAGCAGGGGGAGCCTTTTTCGGAGAGTATCCGCTGTGAGCTTTTCTACCCGCTGGGGATCGGGAGCTTCCAGCAATAGATGAAAATGGTTGGACATCAGGCAATAGGAAAGAACTCGAACCTCGAGAAACGCCTCCAACTTGCGCATGGTTGAATGAAAATAGACCATCTCCTGCTCGGCAAAGATAAAACGCCGATCCACAACCCGTGAAATGCAGTGGTAGCAACCACCATGGGGCAGAATGATGCGTGGGCGAAGCATAGGGAAATTGATCAAGCAATCGCATCCGTCTGTCAAGATATAAATGACAAGGTCAATAATTTAGACTGTTGATAGCAGAAAGCGAGTGGGTGGTAGGCGCAACTCCACTACTTTTTGTGTTGTCGTTGTGGGAGTTGCGGAACGATACTGGCGGGGCGGGGTTGAATGAGGACTCTGTAGGAATTTTTATGAGCCAATCGATGACAGTGCTGCCCTCTGCGGATGGCGAGTGGGAGCTTTTTCGTGGAGCGAAGAAGGGGCGTTCGGGTCTGGATCCTAAGGAGCTTGCTGGCAATGGGGCTGGCGCGACAATTGGGGTGCCAGCACAATATTGTGCGACCTTCTTAGTAACGTTACCTACGGCGGATGACTCGATGTTCGCTGACATGGTATTCGCCCAGGTTGAGCGTAGAGGTTTGGCAAAAGGCGGCCCGGAGGAAACGGTTTTCAGTTATCAGAAGATTCGTCAGGATGGGCATTCCACGGAGTTGAGTGTCGATGTGTTGTCAGCGGAGTTTCCGGAAACGTGGTGTTTGCCCAAGGCGCACGCTTACGTGGCTTCGGCGAGACTTTTAGAGCAGCCCGATGATCGTTTAATGCTTTTCGAGGAACACAAGCGTTTGGTGTTGGCGGCAAACCACGGTGGCAAGGTGACGCATGTTCAAGTCGTCAGCGCCGGAACGGATCTGTCTGAAGCTGTCGCTCAGGAGTTGAATCTGACGGCGCTTTCGCTGCAGGGCGAAGGGGCGATTGTTGAAAATCCTGATCTTGTTGTGGCCGGCAAGTTTTCGGAAAAAGCTAAGGCGGCGTTCGAAAAGGCATCACTGTTACCGGTGGAATTCGTGAGTGGCGTCCGTATCCGGACTTCGACTGATTCGGCGGAAACGGTGCTAACACCGACGCTGGTGGCGGCGGCTCGCCGGCGGCGATCGAGGGCGCGACGGCGTAATGCTATTCTTGCAGCTGCGGCGTTATTTTATGCGGCGCTGGTGGTTTTTCTGATGTTATTTGCAAAGGGGCGTGCGGAACAAATCGCGGCGCTGAAAGATGAGGTGGTGGAGGTTCGTCCGGATGCAGAATGGGTTCAGACAGCGTCAAATCGCTGGCGGGCCATCGAGCCGGCTGTCGACTTGCGCTATTACCCGATGGTCCAGTTGAATCAGGTGACCCGAGTAATGCCCCCGAGTGGGGTGGTGATTCGCGAATTTGTCACCAAGGGCCGGACGGTTCGCATTCGTGGTCGCGCGCGCGATGCTCAACTGGCTTTCCGCTTCGAGGAAGGGCTCGAGGCGAATGAGGCGTTGGCGACTTATCAGTGGAACATGCCAAATCCAAAGGTCGAGCGCGACAATTCGGCGACGTTCGAAATTCAAGGGGAACTCACCGCTTATGCGCAGCCTGAATAGTCGCGAACGCCTACTGCTTTCGTTGTGTTTTCTGACCATCTTTCTGGTCGGCAATGGCTTCGTGTTCCGTGCGGTTTACAAAAAGCTGAACGGTAGCAAAACTGAGCTAGATGCGCTGCAGGCGGAGGTGTTGGAGCTGAAACAGCTGGCCGCCGATGCCGAGTTTTGGCAACGACGTGCGCAATGGGTCGATGACAACATGCCGGCACCGATGGTGTCGGTGGGGCGCGCTCAGGGTGAATTGGCCGAGCAGCTTCAGCAGAGTTTGTTTGAGCGAAAAATTACCATCGAGCGTCAGACGTTGATCGAGCCGGTCACAACTGAGTTTTACGATGAGGTCGCGGTCAATTTGCGCATCGAAGGCGATGCGGTTCAGGTCAATGAATGGCTGACCACATTGCAGTCGCCGGAGTCGTTTCAGACGATAAAAAATATCGAACTCGAACTCGACACTCGTTCGAAGAAAACCGAGCCGCAGGCCGACTGCGAAATCACCGTCGCGCGTTGGTTTCGGCCACGCAGTTCGGCTCCCGCTCCGGCGGAACCAGAGACCAAACCGGATGCGCCGGAGCCGGATCTAACTGAGCGTTGATCCCGAAAGAAAGGAACGAGATGAGTAATTTCCACGAATATCTTCGGACGCTCGCTATACGGGGGGCGGCGCTGGTTTTGGTTTGTTTACTGTTGTCAGGTTTCGCCATCGAAGCAGTGCACGCGCAGGCCATAGACGGGGATCCTGCCGACACCGTTCCGCAAGCGATTGTCGAGGAGGTGCCAAACACCATTGGCCATGGTAGCGCCGCCGAGACGTTACCGGGTTTGAGTGGGGACAGTGAATTGCCGCAGTCAGTGAGCAAGGAGCACTTTTCGGCGATTCACTCGCAGTCGCCGTTTCTACGCACCCTGAACATTGCCGAGACGTATGCGCTGCGCGGAGTCGCGGAGATCGGCGGGGACCCGGTGGCGACGCTTTACAATCGTCAGACGAAAAAGACTTTGTTGGTGACCAAGGACAAGCCGAACGAAGCGGGTATTCAGATGGTTGAAGTGGTGCCGGCACAAAATCTGGAGGGCGTTGGCGTGAAAGTGTCGTTTGCGGGTGAGGTGGTCGAATTGAAATACGACAGCGCGGTGGTCAATCCCCAGCCCAAGTCGAAAGGCAAGTCCGGTAGCGACGACAAATCGAGCAGTGATGAGCAACGCCGCGGGCCCTCAAAGGAAGACATGGCGCGCTACAATTCGTTGACTGAAGAGCAGAAGCAGAAGTTTCGTGACTACGCTCGCCAAACCATGCAGAAGCATCCCAACTTGAGTCGGGAGGAGCGCTTTAACATGATTCGTGGAGCCATGACGCGTCTCAGTGACGGGCGTGACATCGAGGTTGACTCAACGCCTGCCGCGTCAGGGTCGGGGGCGAGTTCGAGCAACGGCAATCGGTGAAGATTTCGCTGAGTTTTGGAGTGGAGTGATTGCGCGGTTGTGGGGCTTTGCTAGGGTAGCAGGGTGAAAAAGCTATCCGTCGCTATTCTAGGTCACCGCTTCATGGGGCGGGCGCATTCCAACGCATGGAGTCAGGTCACGAAATTTTTTGATTTGCCAGTGAAGCCCGAGTTGAAGGTGGCTTGCGGGCGCGATGAGGTGGACTTGAAAAAGTTTGCCGATCGCTGGGGATGGGAGGAGATCGAGACGGACTGGCGCAAAGTCATCGATCGCGATGATATCGACATTGTCGACATTTCTCTACCGCAACATCTGCACGCGGAGGTGGCGATCGCTGCGGCCAAGGCAGGTAAGCATTTGTTTTGCGAAAAACCTCTGGGCCTGACGTCTGCGGAAGGTGAAGAAATGCTGGCAGCTGCGGAGTCGGCGGGCGTGGTTCACTACATCAATCACAACTATCGCCGCGCGCCGGCGGTGACGTTGGCGCGGCAGTTGATCGATGAGGGGCGACTTGGGGATTTGTATCACTGGCGCGGGGCATATCAGCAGAGTTGGTTGATCGATCCGCAGATGCCGTTGAACTGGAAGCTGAAGAAGGAAACAGCCAAGGCGGGGCCGCAGTGGGATTTGAGCTCGCACAGCGTTGACTTGGCTAATTACTTGGTCGGCGACATCACCAGTGTGTCGTGCATGATGAAAAATTTCATCACCGAGCGACCGTTGGAGGGTGATCCTTCGCAGCGTGGCGAAGTTACCGTGGAAGACGCGGCGTTGATGATGGTCGAGTTCGAAAACGGTGCGCTAGGCTCTTTCGAATCGACGCGTTTCGCCACCGGTCGGCGCAATCATCACACCTTCGAAATTTACGGCAGTCGAGGTGCCCTGACCTGGGATCTCGAAGACATGAACCGACTGCAGTTTTTGTCGATGGACGACGATGATCATGCACGGGGATTCCGAGACATTCTCGCAACCGAGCGCATTCACGACTACGCGAAGAACTGGTGGCCACCTGGACACATCATTGGTTATGAGCACACATTTGTTCACGCGGTGGCGGATTTTCTCGATGCAGTGACCAGCAACGGCTCGATGACGCCGAATTTTGCCGATGGGGTGAAGGTGCTTAAAGTTCTCGAAGCGGGCTTGGAATCCGCGCAATCGGGAGCGCGTGTCGAGCTGGGGCATCGAGTATGACACGCAGACGCCGACACGGGGCTTGCGCGGCAGTCGGGAATCGGTTAAAAGTTATTCAGCATCAGGAGTGGCTGAGCGTGAAAGCGTTTGGTCCGGCAACCTGGCGATGGAGAAGCCAAGGTGCCTTGGATGCGTGTTCGGGATTTTTTATCCCGAGGACGTGACCGATGTGCGGAGCGCAGGCTCTGAACAGTAATTCTCCAGCGGAGCACATTTTTTGCCGCCGTTCCTGATGGGATGGCGGCTTTTTTGTGTCCTGCTCACCTAACCCTGGCGCAGCTGAAATGGAACTAAACCAACCAAAACCAACTGCCTCATGACCTACGAAGACGTACTAAATACAGCCGGAATCGGCCTCCTCGGACCACGCAACGGCGACCAGCTCGCAGTTCGTATCGACAACAAAAATCCCAACCATCACCTGTGGAATAATCGCGGAACCTGGTGGTGTCACTTCACGGTGCATCGCCCGGATTTTACCGCCGAGCGCTACCGCGTATCGCTGAAGACTCGCAATATCGATCAGGCGCGCGATCGGCGTGATGAACTTCTGGAGGCGATCGGATGACGGCATTGCCTCCTTCTACTTCGCTTAAAAATGTCGCAACCAACGGCGGATCAATCCGGCTTTTGCCGGTGCGACTGCCTGAAAATTTCTCGCGCTGGCCGGAGTCTATGCGTCGACGCTATGTCGAAGCGTTGTCGCTCTGAGCGGTCCCCGATAGGTGAACGTAAAAGAGGCCGGCAAAGTGCCGGCCTCCGCTAAAGTTTATCGCTGAATTGATTTCAGTCGACTGACCTTATTTGAAGTCACCGACGTTGATCGTTTTGATGACGATGGCTTTCGGGTCGGTCTGCGACGGGTTGGCGCCGCTTTCGTAGACGACATAGATGGTCTTGCCATCGGAAGCCATGTCCGAGTAACCGGCGATGCCGTCGTCGACGACCACACTGGCGGGATAAGTTGCGCCGCCGTCGGTGCTGAGGCGGGCGGTCAGGCTTTTGCGCATGATCATGTTGGCCGGATTGGCGAACACCAGTCCGCTATCGGCGCTGACCAAGCTGCCCTGGCAGATCGGCTCAAGCATGCCGTCGACGAATGTCGCTTCGCTCCAACTGGTGGCGCCGTCTTTGCTGGTCGCCTGAGCACGGAGGCCTTTGAGAGCTTTGTTGCGAATGTTGATGACGACTTCGCCTTTGCTGTTGATCGCGAGCGCCGCTTCACCGGGCATTTCGATGTGGGTGCCGGTCTTGATATTTTCGAGTGGAAAGTCGGCAGCGACGATGTCTCCGCGCTTCCAAGTTTTGCCGCCATCGTCGGAGGTGATCGTGGCAGTAGCGGCAGACTGGAGGCCGATGCCTTGATCGCCGATGGAAATCATCACTGGGGCGACCAGGCGGCCGCTTTCGAGTTGCACACCGTGGCTGGGACCAGTGGTGATGACCTTCCAGTCAACTTCACCTTTAAACGCTTCGAACGCTGAGGTGATCTCGACCGGTTCGCTGATGTTTTCGCCGTTGTCGTCGCTCTTAACGTAGAAACAGCGGCTGTATTCAACGCAGTAGAGGTAGTGAACGCCACCGTCTTTGTCGGCGATGGCGGTGACGTTGTGGACGCCGATAACACCATCTTCGGCAGCACCGCTTTCTAGGAGGATCGGATTTTGCTCGGCGTCTGCAGGCGCTTCGGCGAGGGAGATGGCGTCACTCCAGGTTTTGCCGTTGTCTTTGGAAACTTTCAGGAAGGGCAGCGTCTCGCTCCAACGCATGTCGATGTTTTTGCGACCTTCGGCGGTGACAATGAGCGTGCCTGATTTGGTGCGCACAATGCCGGGAAAGCGGTAGATGGCGTAGTCGGCTTCGCCTTGTTCGAATAGGGTCACCGGATCGTCGGCGAGCACTTGTGGGGCGGAGACGGCGGTCAGGGCCACGGCAGCGAGGCTGGCGGCGAGGGAAAGGAAGGGCAGGCTTTTCATGCAGGTAGAACGGTAAAGTTTTTTACGGGCCGGAATCAACGGGGAAAAGTCCCTATTTGCAAGGACGGAGTCGTGGCGAGGGATGCGAGAGTTCGTCGCGAGGAAAGCTCAGGAATGAGCCGCTTTCTTGGCAAGCGGGCGATCCTCCTATAGTAGGACAGGTCAATAATAAATTGACAGTGATAGGGCGAGAGTCGCTTTGGGGGTGTGGGGCACGAAACTCTTTTGGAGTTCGTCGGACGACCATCGTGCGGGCAGAATGCTTGCCGATTCGGCTACGGGCTACTCACCAATCGCGTAGAGCTTGGTGTTGGAGCGGATGAAGATCTGTCCGCCGCCGACGGCTGGCGTGGCGTTGAACTGAGATTCGTCTGCGGCGATTTTGTTGACCCTTACCAAGTTGAACTCCGGCTTGGCTTCGATGACGAAGGTTCCGGCGGTGCGGCTGACGGCTAGCAGGTGGCCGTTGACCAGAACGGGTGAAGCGTAAAAGGGCTTGCCCTTGCCGGTTTTGCCGGAGGTGTCGGGCAGGCGTTTTTCGTAAATCAGTTCGCCGCTCTCGGGATCGGAGCAATAGGCGATGCCGTTATCGCTGACCCAGTAGAGTTTGCCCCCGTGAAAAACGGGTGAGTTGAGGTAAGCAGCGTTGCTGTTTTCCCAGAGGTTGTGCGTTTCGGAGACGTCGCCTTTGCCGCCGCCGCGCACGCCGACGGCGAGGGTGCGGGGAAAGCCACCGAAGGCGACCAGAATGCCGCTCTCGGGATCGCCGACCACGGATGCCGAGGCATTGCCGGCGATGCCGTTGCTGGCGAACCAGCGCAGGTTGCCGGTGTCTGGATTGACGCCCCAGATTTCGTCGAGCACGGAAATGACGATGTCGGTGCGGTCATCGCTGACTTTGTGAATGACGGGTGTGCCGTAGATCGAGCTGAGTGCAGCGGCTTCGGACTTCCAGCGCACTTCGCCGGTGGCGGTGTCGATGCCGAACAGGGTTTCGCTCTCGTCGCTGGCGTTGACGATGAGTAGGTCGCCGTGAAGGATCGGGCTGGAAGCCGAGCCCCAGCGCTTCGGTGACGAGCCGCTGCCAACTTCGCGGCGCCAGACTTCGTTGCCGTCCCAATCGAAGGCGACGACGCCGGTTTTGCCGAAAAAGCAGTAAATGTGTTTGCCGTCGGTGACGGGTGTTTGGCTGGCGTAGCCGTGCTCAGTGATGAATCCCTCGTAGGGGTCTTCGATGGCGGTCGTGACTACAGATTTGTCCCAAATGATCGACCCTGAGGTGCGGTCAACGGCGATCAGGTGGCGCTTTAGAGCGGTCATTTCGCCGTCGGATCCGTCGCCGTAGCCGCTGTAACAGGTGACGAATACGCGGTCGTCCCAGACGATCGGCGAGGACGATCCGGGTCCGGGGAGGTCGAGCGACCACTTGAGATTTTCGGTTTCGCTCCAAGTAAGCGGAGCACTGCTGTCGCTGGCGATGCCGGATCCGTTCGGGCCGCGGTAACGGGCCCAGTTTTCGGTACTGAAGGCGGGGAGGGAAAAGGTGCAGACGGCGAAAAAAGCGACGATGCGGGAAAAGGGTATCGATGGCATGATTGATGAAACTCGACCATCGAGCCGAGGTTGCAAACTTGCGCCATTTTTCGCTCTCAGGCGACGATGCCGCTCTTCAGGAAAAGTCGGGCATCGAAGGCGTCGCAGCGGATCAAGGTACCGCAAACTTCGACTGGCTCGCCGATGCGTTCCCGTAACACTCGCGCGATTGAGTTCGGGGATGTGTCTTCATTTTCGTCGACGGTGATTTCGATGGTCGCTTTGATTTGCGATGGCGGCGACGTTGCGCTGCTGGATCCGGTCTCTTCTTCCGCGTTGGCAATTTCCACCTGTGGACAATCAATTTCGATCTCGGCGAGGATACCTGGGCCGCGTCCGAAAAAACGGTCGTTGCTGAAAATTTCGACGCGGCGCAAAATGCCGCGACCGCTGACATCTTGTTGGTCGTATTGGGATGAAAATCGCTGAGTGGTTTCGAAGTGGTTGTGTCCGAATGTGAAAAGATCGCGCGCAGCGAGGGTGAGTGGTGATTCAGAAATCTCCGCGGCGTTTTCGGCCACGATCGGCGGCGCGGGATTTACCACGACGGCGGCTGGCTGGGGCTCGGATTCCATTTCGAACGGCGGGTCCTGTTCGTCGATCGCGTTAGCGATCGCTGCGGCTTCGGCGGATTTTTCCTGGCGCAGGTAGGCGGGGATCTGGTCGGCGGGAAGATCCTTGGGGATTTCAGTGATAGGTGAGATTATTTCGTCTTTTTCGAGCGGGGGCGGTGGTTCGTTTTTGACGCTGGCCAAGGTTTCGACAAGGTCTTTTTCGGATTGGGCCAAGTCATTTTTGGTGTGTTCGGTATCGGCGAGGCGCAGGGCGGCGGCGATGCGGTTTACTGCTGAGGTGAGATTGCTGGCAGATTTTTCTACGCCGTTGGTGCCGCAGAAAATTCGCTCGGAATCGATTTCGAATTTCGGGAAATGATTACTCAGGCTGATGATGGCGGCAGGCGGGAGGTCGATCGGCGAGTTGCGCTTGACTCGGTAGCCGGTCATCTGGGTGCTCGATGAACCGAATTCGCGATGGCAGAAGGCTGCGACGTCGATACGTCGGCCCTCTATATATCCGTAAAGAGTTGGGCTACCGGACAGGGTGCCGCCCGGATCGCATTTGACCTGAGCGAGCGAATCAGCGGCGAGTTGCCATTGTCGGATCAGCGACTGCTTGTTTTCGCGCCGGATGAAAAACACGACGAAGGCGACGATGACGATAAGTGGAATCAAGAACATGACGAGCGTGGTCGAGGTTAACTTGATCTTGTAAGCGACGGCAAGCTGCTTGGCGCTTACAATTCGCGGCGGGGTTTGTAAGAGGTGGGCACAAAAAAACGCGGCCTCGGAATTTCCGGGACCGTGTTTTGAAAAATTGTGCCAGGGTTGAGCGAAGCCAAAACTGTCGCGTAGCGACCAGTCTCGGTAGCCGTGGGTTTTCAACCCACGGCCTCGGTGCTCACGAATGGGCGTCGCGTAGCGACCGCTCTGACAGGGAATACATCGCCACGCTTGCCGTTGCAGAGCAGTCACTACGTGACGCATCACCAGCCGAACGAGAAAACGGGGGATGAATCCCCCGCCTAATCAGACCGGTCCCTACGGGACGGTTGCGTAAATCGTTTTTGCTCTGCTCGAACACTCGCGACGCCTACTTGAGCTCTTTGAGGCGGATGTTGCGCCAACGGACTTCGAAGGGTCCGCCGCCGGCTGGGATGCCGTGGACTTGCAGGCCGATGAAGCCTTCGGGGTTCATGGCGTAAATGCCGTCGTGGGTCAGGTCGGCGACTTGAGTGCCGTTGATCCAGGTTTGGATGTTGTTGCCTTTGGCGACGACGCGGAACTTGTTCCATTCGCCGTTTTTAAAGTGTTTGTGCTCGCTGACGTTTTTGTCTTCCGACTTGGGCGCGGCGGAGAGCCATTTATATTCGGTGGCTTCACCGTAGATCCAACCTGCTTGACCGGGGCCGGATTCGATCTCGACCTGCGGGCCGTAGACGCGTCCGGCTTTTTCATTTTTGCCTTTGCCGGCATCCAGTTGTTTGGTTTTGGAGCGGATCTGCACGCCGGAGTTGAGGCCGTCGTCGACTTTGACTTCAAACTCGAGTTCGAAGTCGCCGTAAGTTTTGTCGGAGCAGAGAAAGGAGTTGGGGCTGCCTTCGGCGGTCTTGCCGCGGATCACGCCACCGTCTTCGACGATATAGGTGGCGGTGCCGTTGAGCTGTGTCCAGCCGCTGAGGTCTTTACCGTTGAACAGACTGGTCCAGCCGTCTTCTTTGTCAGCGAGTGAGAGGCTGGCGGTGAGTCCGAGCAGGGCGGTGGTGAGCAGGATCGTTTTTTTCATAGTGGAAAAGTTGAGTTGAGGCCTTGTTTAACGGCTAAATGGAGTGCTGTGTCAATGACGTGGTCGGGTTGGTCGTAGTCGGATTTTTGAGGACTACGCAGCGTTTCCTCGATCAATGCACTGACGAAATTTTGACAAATTCCGCTAGTCTGTCTTTTGCAGGGTGATCACGCATTCGAGATGGCGGGTGTGCGGGAACAGGTCGAAGGGCTGCACGCAGGTCGGCTTGTAGGCATTGGCGAGATGGCGCAGGTCGCGCATCTGGGTGGCGGGATTGCAGGACACGTAGACGATGGTAGCGGGTCCGAAGGCGAGCAGTTGGTCGAGAAATTCCTGATTGCTGCCTTTGCGCGGTGGATCGATGACGACGGCGCTGCGTTCGGGGTCAAAGCTTTCGGTATCGGCGAAGATGGCGGCGGCGTCGCCCTGCACGAAGCGGACGTTTTCGATCTGGTTGATCTTGGCGTTGCGCTTGGCCCAGTCGATCGATGACTCGCTGATCTCGATGCCGATGACGCTGTCGAAGCGTGAGGCGGAGGTCAGCGCGAACAGGCCCGCGCCGCAGTAGGCATCGATGAGGTGTCGGGCACCGCCGCCGCTGGCCTGATTGGCGACGTGTTCGGTAAAGGCGGGCAGAATGGCACGGTTGTTTTGGAAAAACTCACCGGCGTGAAACTGGAAGGTGATGTCGCCGACTTTTTCTTCGCAGGTCTCGGTGTTGTCGGTGCAGATTTTGCCATTGGCAGAATCGCGAACCAGCAGCGTGGCGTTTTTGCGATATTCGAGGGCGCGGTCGCGGACTTCTTTGCGGGCGGCTGGCAGTGCGTCGTTGATGGCGGGCGAGGCGATCGGGCAGTGGGCGACGTCGAGTAGATCGGAGCGTCGACCGACTTTGAGAAATCCGATCGGGCCGATCACGCCGTCGCGTGGTCTTTGGAAGTGCGGGGTGATCTTGGTGCGGTAACCCCATTGCTCGGGCGAGGCGATGACAGGTTCGACGGGGAATTCGATGTCGGCGAGATGTTCGAGCAGTTCGGCGACCTGGCGTTGTTTCCAGACGAGTTGTTCGGAGTAGGCGAAGTTCTGGTACTGGCAGCCGCCGCATTCGCCGAATAGGGCACAACGTGGTTCGACGCGGCTCGGTGAGGCTTCGACGACTTCGATGAGGTCGGCCTCGGAATGAGCTTTGTGATTTCGAAATACGCGGGCGCGGACTCGTTCTCCTGGTAGGGCAAAGGGCACGAAGACGACCCAGCCGTCGATGCGGCCAAGGCCCTGGCCAAGATTGGTCAGGGTGTCGATGGTCAGCTCGAGTTCCTGATGATACTCGAAGGGATCGGCGACGAAACGCTTGGGTGGGCGCGGGCGATTTTTGGACTGATTCATGGGTGGAAAAGAGGAGAGGCGATGGCTTGGTCGCTGCGTTGGTTGAGGAAGTGATCGAGTTCGTCGTTATCGACGAGCCGACCGCGTCCGCCGAGCGCGGTAGCGTTGAGGGCGGCGGCGGCGCTGGCGCGACGGACGGCGACCCGTGGGCTCTCGTCGTTGAGGTGCGCGGCGAGAAATGCTCCGTGAAAGACGTCGCCGCATCCGGTGGTGTCGACAAGCGGGGAAATCTCGAAAGCGGGTTGGTGGAATCGGTCAAGTTCGCCGGTGTCGACGTCGCGGCAGGCAAACCAACTGCCGTTCTTGCCATCGGTGATGCCGGCGATTCTGGCTCCGTACTCGAGCAGGGTAGAGAGTTGGGCGTTGAGATCGATGGCGAGATGACTGGCAAATTCGACGGCGATAATAGCGATGTCGGTGATGGCGAGCAGTTCGCGGACTTCGTCGCGATAGCGGTGGGCACCGCCGTCGAAGCTGACCAGACCGCCAGTTGATCGGGTGCGTTCTGCGGCGATCAGGCAGGCTGGCCAGTGGCGACCGTTGAGGTGCAGCACGCGGGCTTTCTCGAAGGGGATGTCGTCGAGTTCTTCGGCGTGGTATTCCTCGGCGCTGCCGGAGGCGAACACGACAGCTCGTGCTGCGTCGCTTTGGCGGGCCATGACGTTGGCAAAAGCGGTGCTGGAGTTCTCGGCGGTGGTCAGCCAGCGGGTGTCGACGCCGGCATTTTCAAACTCTGCCCGGACCTGGTCGCCACGCCAGTCGTCGCCGATGCGGTCGATCATCGCGCTGCGGATGCCGAGTTTCGCTGCAGCAACGAGCGCGGTGGCGACGGGGCCGCCGCCCATCAATTGGGCGCTGTCGCTCTGTATGACTTGGTCGCCAGTGGGAAATTCCGGGACGGCCTGAAGGCAGTCGAGCGTACAAACGCCGAGCCCGATCAGTTGCAAGGCGTCACTTTTTTCAAGATCTGGCATCGCCGCTTCTTACTCCACTGGCGGACGTTTGCCAAGAGAGCGACGGCCTCGGGGAGAGGATTTGAGAAGCGTCGGGATTTGAGCTAGACTCGCCGCCCATGACCGAAGAAGCATTTCTCCAATCGGTATCCTCGGACGAGGAACCTCCTGCCGGATTGTCGGCGGAACTCAAGGCTTTGTGGCTGATAAAAAATGATCGATGGGAGGAGTCGCACAACATCGCTCAAGACATCGAAGCGCCGATGGGGTCGTGGATTCATGCGCACCTGCATTTGATCGAAGGTGATATCGGCAATGCGGGCTATTGGTATCGGCTCGCCGGCAAGCAGGAAAGCACAATCAAACATCGCGAAGTCGAATGGCGGACGATGGTTAACGCAGCACTTGAAGAAAAGGGCTGAAGGGTTCCTGCAGGCGAAAATGGGATGACTGCTTTGTCATAGACACAGTTCGCGCTTTTCGCTTGTCGCTGAGGCGGATAGACTGCAAATGATGGCAAAAATTTTGCTGCTCGGCCAAACCGGTGATCGAACGAATTCGCCATTGGTCTTTCCAAGCTAACTTTACATGAGTATTCCACAGATACCCCACTACGAGTTCCTTGAACTCATCGGTGAGGGGTGTTGTGGCTACGCTTATCGTTGTCGATATCGCGAAGTCGACGAGCGGATGGTCAAGGTGGTTAATGGACTGGCAGTCAACCACAAGCTCTTTCCGAGCACGATGAAAACAGTGGCGGCGGCGCGGGCGCACCATCATCTGGTCGATGTCTGTGGTTACGAATTTGGCGAGAATCCCGGATATTACATCACCACCCTGCATGGCCTTCAGGGAGCAGATGGAAAGTGGAAAGCGAGCACGATCGAACCGCTGCTCGGCAATCTCACGATTGAGGAGTCACTGAGGCTTATCGATCAGATGGCTGACGGCCTGTCGTATTTGCATCGCCTGGAGGTGCCGCACACGGCATTCAAACCGAGCAATGTGTTCGTAGACGAAAACACAGACGGCTCGCCACGCATACGCATCGCCGGTTGGGGGGAGGGTTACGTCGCGGATTTGCACTATCTGAAACTCGGTGACCGTGGTTTCTATGCCAGCCCGGAACAACTGGCCAATGGCGATTTTTGTCAGGGCCGTGGCAAGCGCTGGGACGTGTACTCGTTTGGAGTGGTGGCTTATCGGTTGCTGACAGGGGTGTTTCCGCGGCTCGATCCACAGTACGACAACTATCAGGAACTGAAGAGTCGCAACGAACTGACCGATCCCGAAGCGCTGGCCTACAGCAAAATTCTCGAGGAGCCGTCCAGCTACGAGCAGTGGATCTCGGAACAGCCGGAAGTTGGTTGGGCCGGGCGACCACGCAGCCAGACGGAGGCGGATCGACGCAAGGTCATCGAACAGTGTCTCGAGGTGGATCCGGAAAAACGTTTCGGCGATATGCGCGAAGTCGTCGCCGCATTTCGGCAGGTTGAGAACGATTTTCTACTGCGCCGAATGGAGCGTGATCTGGCGACGCGCAGCCAGAAGCTGGCGGAAGAACTTGAGGCGAAAGTGGACAGGGCAAATGCCCGAGCGGAGAAGCGCAGGCGGCAGGTGGTCAAGTGGCGATTGTTTGCGGTGGGCGTGGTGGCGACTGTTGGCTTGCTCGGTTGGGGGGCTTTCAACCTGATTTCCAGAGAATTTAAACTCGCCTCCGATGAGATCGACGAGCTGAAAACGGACTCGAAGCGGCGCATCGCCGAGGGGCGCCTGCGCTTCGATATGGCACTTGCCGAAAAGGATACCGTCGTCGCGACCGTCGAGAGAACGGTAGAAAAGCGCACCGAAGCGGCCGACGCCGCGCGCGACGTCCTGCGCGATGCGCAAAGCCACGGCGATCGCCTCTTCGATATGGTGCTCAGCCATCGCGATTCCGACATCCCCGGATATAGGGATGAGCGTCGAGAGCATCTCATCGAGGCGCGCGATCACTACGAATCTCTGGTCGAGGTCTACGCTAACAACCCCGGTTTCGTCGAGCAGAGCGCCTATGCTTTTCGATACCTCGGCGAGATTTATCTGGAAGTTGGCGAGGACCAACGCGCCGCTGAAGCCTTCGGCCAGGCCGCGCGACGGCTTGGTGACCTGAAGGTATCGGGCGATGTCGACAGGTCCCGAAACGCCGGAGAATCGCTCGCCAAAGTTCGACAACGACAGGCGGAACTGGAAGTGCGGCTGCGTCCGGCAGCGACGGAAAGTTTGACGGCGATTGATGCCGCCCAGGCAGCGTGGAAAGAACTGGCTGCTGCTCAGCCCAACGAACTGCAATGGCAACTGGTACAGGCCCAGAACCAACGAATGCGGGCAGATGTGTTGCGTGCCAGGGGAGATATTGTCGCAGCGATGGCAGCGTTCGAGCAGTCGGCCGATCAGTTGGTTGCGATGCATGAAAAAGCGCCGAGTAACGCCGCCGTGACGGCTTCACTCGGACGGGTTTTTGCCTCGATCGGCGGCATGCAGGCGGAGGCCGATAAGATGGAGGAAGCCGAGGCGCTGCTCGACCAGTCCGTCGTGCTGTTTTCAGAAGCGGTCACGCTCAACGGTGCCGTCGAAGATTATCAATTTTGGATGGCGGAGAGCCTGGCTCGGCTCGGAGGCATTCGTCGCGATGCTAAAGCGCTCAGCGACGCGGTAACCGTGTTGAGCGTTGCGCGGAGTCGTAATCCAAAAAATTCGCAGGTTGCCGCGACTCTCGCGACCTGTCTGGGGACTCTCGCGGAAATGCAGCGCGACGGCGGCGAAACCGCGGCTGCCATTGGTTTCGAACAGCGCGCGGTCGACGCGCTTCAGCAAGTGCTGGAAAATAATACTGGCAGCCCTGCCTACGAAGTCCACTCCCAGCTCGCTGAACGACGCTGTCATTTGGCGGAACTACAGGGTGATGCCGAGCAGTATGGCGAATCGAAGAAAGCCGTTGATGCTGCCATCGAAACGATCAAAGAACTGCTCAAAGCCAATCCTGACAACGTGGCCTACCAAAGCCAATTGGCTCGAGCTCAGGGCCTGTCTGCCTACGCCAGCGAAAAGCTCGGTGAAAAGGAAGTCGCCCAGGCGATGTACACCGCAGCGTTGACGCAGTGGCAGGCTGTCGCCACGGCGCACCCCGAGGATACTCAAGCGAGCGAGGGCAAGGAGTGGGCGCAGCGGCAGTTGGACAGTTTGAAATAGAGGCGATTGGCGCAGAAAAAAAGCGCGTTTCTTCTTGTCGAATGGGTGCCTTTTGTTAAAGGAAACGATTCCCGCCGAAACTTTGATGCTCTTCCAAGAGGTATCCAGTTTCGATTTTTGACCCAAACTTTTTAATTTGTATGAGTGAATCATCCACTGGCCAACCATCCAAAGCCCTTTTCTGGGGCTGTTTTATTGCGCTGATAACAACGGCGTTCGGTTTCATTACCCGAATGTTTCTTCTTGATGACCCTGCGATCACTGAGGGGTTGTTGAAGCTGGACCCCGCTCAAGTGGGCATTTTTAAAGGCATCCAGATTTGGCCGTTTGCGGTCAGTATCATTGTATTCAGCCTGATCATCGACAAGGTTGGCTACAAATTCGCGATGGTCTTCGCTTTCGTCTGTCAGGCGATCTGGACGGTGATGGGCATCGGCGGCCTGATGGTCGCGGAGTCGGATCCGGAAATGGCGAAAAAACTGATCTTCTGGGGCGGCTTAGTGTTGGCTCTCGGTAACGGCACTGTGGAGGCATTTATCAACCCGGTCGTGGCGACGATGTACGACAAGGAGAAGACCAAGTGGTTGAATATTCTTCACGCTGGTTGGCCAGGCGGTTTGGTGATCGCAGGTATCATTACCATTAGCCTGCATTCTGCTCCGTGGACGGTGAAGCTCGCTACTATCGCTATTCCAGCGGTGATTTATTTCCTGATACTGATCAAGCAGACCTTTCCGGTTCAAGAGCGTGTTGCGGCGGGTGTCAGCTATCGTGACATGCTGTCAGAGTTCGGCATCCTCGGTGCTCTTGTGGTGGCGTTTCTTGTCACTCTTCAACTGATTCAGTTCTTTCCGATGGTGTCGCCGGTCGCGTTTATCGTGCTCGGTGTTGCGATGGTGGTTGCGTTCGGTGTCTACACCCGCAGTCTCGGTCGTCCGCTGATGTTTTTCCTGATCCTCATCATGATGCCGTTGGCTACCACCGAGATCGGCACCGATGGCTGGATCTCCGGCATCATGGCAAAAGCTGTCACCTTCGATGGTGGCTGGATCCTCGTTTACACTTCAGTCATTATGATGACCCTGCGATTTTTCGCGGGACCGATCGTTCACAAGTTGTCGCCGTTGGGTCTGCTGATCCTCAGTGCTGTGCTTGCCATTGCCGGCTTGTATGCCCTTTCGGGTGCTCACGGTGTTGCCATCATCTTTGGTGCCGCAACGCTCTACGCTCTAGGTAAGACTTTCTTCTGGCCTACCATGTTGGGTGTCGTTTCAGAACAGACTCCTAAAGGGGGTGCCCTGACCTTGAATGCGATTTCGGGTATTGGGATGCTGGCAGTCGGAGTGCTGGGCTTTCCTTACATCGGCACACTGCAGGCTGACAAGGAAATCGACGCAATCGCCACTTCTGCCGAGGCAGCCAAAATTTCCGGCCTGGTGGTCGACGGCAAAGTTGCTGCCGATGCCCTGACGGAGAATAACATTTACGGTATTATTCATTATCAGGCACTCAATGGTGAGGCCATTGACGGCATGCTTGCTACTGCACCGGAAGAAGACCAGGCGGCTATCGCCAAGGCGAGAAACGGCAGTGCTCAGAAGGCCCTGGCCAATATGGCCTTGTTCCCGGCATTAATGCTGATTGCCTACATTGCACTGTTCCTGTATTTCAAATCCAAGGGCGGTTACAAGGCCGACGTTCTCGCCGGCCATTCCGCTGACGACGAAAAGTTTACCGGTGGCACCGAAGGCCCTGCTGGTCAGTAGTCGAAACCAACAGTGTGTTCCCGAGGCGGTCGATCTTGTATCGGCCGCCTCTTTTTTTGATCGAAGATGAAACTGTACACTTACAAGAACTGCGGAACGTGCCGCAAGGCGGTGAAGTGGCTGCAGGAGAACTCTGTCGAGTTCGACGAGATTCCGATTCGTGAAACGCCGCCTTCGCAGAAAGAGCTCAAAGCGATGCTCAAATATCTGGGTGGCAGCAGCGAACTGCGCAGGCTTTTCAACACCTCAGGTGGCGATTACCGCGAACTGGACTTGAAAACAAAACTGCCGGACATGAATGAGGCGGACGCCATTGAGCTGTTGAGCAGCAACGGCAATTTGATCAAACGGCCGTTTCTCCTGCTCGCTGATGCAGGAACGGTGGGTTTTGCCGAGCCGGTTTGGAGCCACTTATTGCTCAGTTAGGATATTAACAAAGTTTCCGAATTGGTGAGCGCTTTTTGCTGGCACCTGTGGAGGAAAATCCCTATCGTTCCCACTTTCCGCTTGGAACGTCCGGGCCTTTTGTGGAAACTTGCTTAAACCTACCCAATGGCAACCTACGAAAACGAAGACTACCTCATCGAATTGATGGTCGAGAACGGCGTTCTTGACTCTTCTGATGTTGAGAGTGCGGCGCATCGAAAAAAGAACCAGCAGAGCATGCTGGATTTCCTGATCGAGATTGAAAAAATCTCCGAGGAAGATGTTGCTCGGACGTTGGCGATCAGTTCCGGCATGGACTATGTCGACTTGGCGATGGCCGAAATCGATCCGAGTGCAGTCGCTGCTGTCGAGGCGGATGTGGCGCGTCGCTACAAGGTCGTGCCGATCTCTTTTAACGGCACACATTTGCAGATCGCGGTGGGAAACCCGCTCGACTTCGATACGCTCGATTCGGTCCGGCATATGCTGTCCGTTGAGCCGGAGTTTGTTTGCTCAACGCAGAGCCAGATCATTCAGCAAGTTGTCTCGCTCTACGGAACTGAGGGGCTCACAGAGGAACAGGCTAAAGCGCTGGGTCTTGAGGGCACGCTGTCGGTGGGTGGCGAAGGTGCCGCGGGTGGCAAGGGCAAAGACGATGCGCCGATTATCAATTTGGTTCACCAATTGCTTCAGGAAGCCTATCAGAACCGGGCGAGTGATATTCATCTTGAGCCGCTGGAGAATGAGCTGCGCGTTCGTTATCGTATCGATGGTGCGCTGCACAAAGTTGCCTCGCATCCGCGGCGGCTTTTGTCGGCAGTAGTCAGTCGTATCAAGATCATGACCGGCTCGATGTCGATCGCGGAAAAACGCATTCCGCAAGATGGTCGTATTCAGGCGAAGCTTGGTGACAGTGAGCTCGATTTGCGTGTTTCGACGGTGCCGACTTCGCATGGCGAATCGATCGTCATGCGTATTCTCGACAAGCAGTCGTTGACTCTGGGCTTGCCGCAGCTGGGCTTTTTCTCGGACGATCAGGACAATTTTCGCAAACTGATCCGACTGCCGGATGGCATCCTGTTGGTGACCGGACCGACTGGTTCGGGTAAAACCACGACGCTTTACGCCTGTCTCAACGAGATCAACAAGCCCGACCGAAAGATCATCACGGTTGAGGATCCTGTTGAGTACATGTTGTCGGGGATCAATCAGGTGCAGGTGAAGGAGGACATCGGCATGACTTTCGGTGCGGCGCTCAAGTCGATATTGCGTCAGGCGCCGAACATCATCATGATCGGGGAAATTCGAGATCTGGAGACAGCTTCGATCGCGATCAACGCCAGTCTGACGGGTCACTTGGTATTTTCCACCTTGCACACCAATGATGCTCCGGGCGCTGTCGCACGACTCGCCGATATCGGTGTGAAGCGCTTCCTCGTAGCCAGTGCGGTGCGGTCGATCATGGCGCAACGTCTGGTGCGTAATATCTGTATGGATTGTGCGCAGCCGACCGAGTTAAGCGAAAAAGAAATCAAGATGCTCAGACTCGATGCCAGTCAGTTGGCTGGTGCAGAGATCAAGGCGGGCGTCGGTTGCAACAACTGTCGCCAGACGGGTTACCGCGGCCGCAAGGGGCTGTTCGAAATTTTTAATATTGACGAAGAAGTCAGTCACATGATCAACAACGAGCTGTCAACGCCTCAGTTGCGCAAGCGAGCTCGGGAGTTGGGCATGCGCACTTTGCGCGAGGACGGCGTTCGCAAAGTGCTCGCCGGTATTACCACGGCTGCCGAAGTGGTGCGGGTGACGATGGGTGATGACGGTTAACGTAGTCAGAGAGCTGAACGTCACGCAGGAAAAAGGAACTTAGGACTACTTTATAATGGAAACGGAAAGTGTTGTAGATTTGCTGGTCGCCCGTGAGGTGATCACTCAGGATCAGCGTGAAGATCTGCTTTACGCTGTGGAGCAGTCGGGTAAGGACGTCGTCGAGGTGATCTCCGATTATCAATTGCTCGAGCCGGACCAGCTCTACCAATTGATCGCCGATGATATTGGCGGCACCTATTACGATCTCAGTGATTTTGAGCCGTCACCTCAGGTGATCGCAACCTTGCCGGCGGGCACGGCTCGACTGCATGAAGCTTTTCCGATCACCGTTTCTGAAAACGGCTTGGTCGTGGCGTTGGCGAATCCGTTGGATGCAAATTCGATCGAAGAGCTGCGGTTCTCTTTCGGCGGTGAGATTTCGCCGGCAGTCGCTGACCCAAGTCGGATCCACGAACTGATTGATAAGTATTACGGAGGTAGTGCGGCAACTAATGATGCCGTCGCAGAGTTGGCTCGCGAAGCAGCCGCATTGACTGGCGAAAATGCTGAGGAAGAGGCTTCGTCGGCGCCGATCATTCGCTACGTCGACCTGGTCATGTATCAGGCGATCAAGGAGCGTGCGTCGGATATTCACTTTGAGCCTTTCGAAGACGATTTTAAAATCCGCTACCGCGTCGATGGCTCGCTTTACGAGATGGCCCCGCCGCCTCAGCACCTCAAGCAATCGATCATTTCACGAATCAAGGTGATGTCGAATCTGAACATCGCTGAGACTCGCCTGCCTCAGGATGGTCGCATCATGAAGACGATTGGCGACAAGCAGGTCGACATGCGTGTTTCGACCTTGCCGACGATTCATGGCGAGAGTGTCGTGCTGCGTGTTCTTGATCGGTCGAGCGTAAATCTCGAACTGGAAAATCTGAATCTGCCTCCGTACATTTTCGATTACATCGAAATGACGATTCAAAAACCGAACGGTATTTTTATCGTCACCGGACCGACGGGAGCTGGTAAGACAACGACGCTTTATGCGGCCCTGCGTCGAATCAATACCATCGATACCAAATTGCTGACGGCGGAGGATCCGGTTGAGTATGACATCGACGGCATTCTTCAAGTGCCAATCAATGACGCTATCGGTATGACATTTTCGCGAGTGCTGCGCGCTTTCCTTCGACAGGATCCTGACCGTATTCTGGTGGGCGAAATGCGAGATCTCGCCACGGCGCAGATTGCAATTCAAGCTTCGCTGACTGGTCACTTGGTGCTGTCGACGCTGCATACCAATGACGCACCGGGCGCCGTAACGCGTCTGGTTGATATGGGAACAGAGCCCTTCCTGGTCGCCGCTACTTTGGAAGCGGTGCTTGGACAACGTTTGCTGAGAACCATTTGTCCTGACTGCAAGGTAGCCTACACACCGAGTGCCGCCGTGCTCGAACAAGTCGGGCTGACGGCTGCGGATACCGGAGGTAAAGATTTCTATACGGGTCAAGGTTGTTCCACCTGTAATGATACGGGTTACAAGGGGCGGCAGGGATTGTTCGAGTTGCTCGACATGAACGATGCCCTGCGAGAACTCGTTTCGCAGAGAGCGGCCACTGTGGTGCTGCGACAGAAGGCGATCGAGATGGGCATGAAGACGCTTCGTGAGGATGGATTGCGCAACATTTTCAGCGGCGTGACCACGATCGAAGAAGTTTTGAAGTACACTTGAAGTGCGACATTTTCTTGGACGTATTCTTGGTGTTACCTGATGGGGTTCAGCGAGTTTCCTTCAGCATTTCAATAGGCCAATTGTCTGCCTGCGAACGAGCCTCGCGGTCGATTTATCGGTCGTTTGAGGAACAATTTTGCCGCGGGGATTTTTATTCGTGGACAGGTCTGGCAGAATTTCGATAGAGTGATTGCCAGACGGCGGCGCGGTCGCTGTCTTTTTAATCTTTTCTGCCTAAAGCAATCTGAATACACTGACCTGACCATGGCCAATTTTGAGTACATCGCACTCGACGCCCGCGGCGAAGAAACTACCGGAACCATCGACGCCAGTGACGAGGCGGATGCCATTTCCCAGCTGCGCAAGAGCGGACTATTTCCAACGCAGGTTGCCGCAGCCGGTAAGGGTGGCCTTGGATCCGGGGCGAAGCGCAAGGCCAAGAAGAGTCAGAAAAGTGCAAAGGCTGGGCGAGCAGCGGGTAAGGGCAAGGTCAAAGGTAAGATCTTGATGATCTTCACTCGCCAGTTGGCGACGTTGGTTGATGCCGGTTTGCCACTTCTTCGTGGCCTCACGGTTCTGGCCAACCAGGAGAAGAACAAAACGATGCAGAGTACCATCAATACTCTGGCTGATTCAGTTCAGAGTGGTAGTACCTTCTCGGAAAGTCTGGGCCAGCATCCAAAGATTTTTGATAAGCTTTACGTCAACATGGTCAAAGCCGGTGAGCTTGGCGGTGTGCTTGAGTTGGTTTTAAATCGTCTTGCCGAGTACTCGGAAAAGGCGCAAAAACTGAAGAACCGAATCGTCGCGGCGATGGTCTACCCGATCATTGTGTTGGTGATCTCGATCGGTATCCTCATTTTCCTGATGGCGGTCATTGTGCCGAAGTTCCAGAAGATTTTCTCTGAGATGCTTCCGGAGGGGACTCAACTGCCGGCGATTACCAGATTTGTTATTGTCATCAGTGATGCGGTCAAGGGCAACCTGGGGTGGATTGCGATTGGGGCGGTTGTGGGATTTGTGCTTTGGAAGGTTATTTCGAAGACTCCCGGTGGTCGTAAAGGCATTGATCAGATGAAGCTGAAGATGCCGTTGTTCGGGCCTATTCAGTTGAAAAGTGCTATTTCTCGTTTTGCCCGGACCTTAGGCACCTTGGTTACCAGTGGTGTGCCGATTTTGCAGGCGTTGAACATTACTCGCGACACGGCGGGTAACATGATTGTCGCTAACGCGATCGAGAAAGTCCACGAAGCGGTGCGCGAAGGTGAGTCGGTGGTTGCTCCGCTTGAAGCGAGTAAGGTTTTCCCGCCTATGGTGATCAGCATGGTCGACGTCGGTGAAGAGACCGGTCAGTTGCCAGATATGCTCCTGAAAATTGCCGACGTTTACGATGATGAAGTTGATAATGCGGTGGACGCCATGACTTCGATGCTGGAGCCGATCATGATTGTTTTCCTTGCACTCATTGTCGGTACGATCGTTATTGCCTTGTTCATGCCGATGATTACTATTATCTCGGAGATGAATAATCAGTAGAGAAAGCGGCACGTCCGCTCGTCTCGTTAAGAGACAGTGGAGGTAACGTGGCGCTGCTGGGAGCCGCCCGGAGAACCCTGAGGGCGGGTTCCTGATTTGAAAAGAGTTTAAAGCCTCTCCCAGAACAAAGGGGAACTTGTGCCGTATATTTCTGAAGCTCCAACCGAAAACCCCATGAACACATTCCGATACAAAATTTCGCTGGATCAGCATAAGCGATCCGGCTTCTCCCTGATTGAGTTGCTTATCGTTATTGCTCTCATAGCACTTCTGGCGGGCATGGTAATGGCCGCATCAGCTGCCATTCAGGGCAAAATGTTGCGCAACCGGGCCGAGGCGTTTCTGGCAGAAATTCAAGGGGGGCTTGATCTCTACAAAATCGATCACGGAACTTATCCGATCAATGAGGCGGATGACCGCGAAGAATCCGCGAAGGAGGGGGCCGAGATCCTGTACAAATACCTCTCCGGCGATTTCAACGTCGACGGCGAGTTCGATTTGGACGATCCGAAAAACAAGATTTATGTCGAGTCTCTCGACTTCAAGTCCAGTCAAAAGCAGGGGAAAGGAACGGTCGGTATCGGCCTTGGCGGCGCCTATGTTGCAATGGATCCTTTTGGCGGCTTAATCCGCTATTTGTGTGACCCTCCGAATCGGGTGGTTGGCAATAAACAGGAGATTCGCACCCTGAACCCCACTTACGACCTCTGGTCTCTCGGTGGTGCGGCGCCTGGTGAAGTAGATATGGAGAATAAATCCAAGTGGATCACCAATTGGGGCACGAACTGAGCCTCGGTGTTTAGTCCACATGTGCCAGTGTGATTGCACGGGCGCATTGTCGGTGTGGCCCCTCGAATCTGTCCGTTAATGATAATTTCAGTGTTGTCTCCGTTGTGATGTGAGCCAGTCTGCAACAGTCGACGAGCGCCCTCCGGACAAAAAATCGCGGGAGGGCCTGGGGCTGATGTTCGCGATTTTGTTCACGGTGACGATAGTTTTCGGACTTTTCTCAAACATCGGCACGCCCATAGGCGGTATGGCTCGAAACCGAGCGCAAGCGTTTCTTTCCGAAATTCAAGGCGGCCTCGATCTCTACAAAATCGATCACGGCGAGTATCCGCCGAACCCGGCGGTTGATCGCGACAAGGCGGCTGAATACGGAGCGCACGTTCTCTACAAGCACTTGTCTGGAGATTTCGACGGAGACGGTGAGTTCGATTTGGACGATCCAGCCAACAAGATCTACGTCGAATCGCTGGATTTTCGTTCGAGCCAAAGGCAAGGCAAAGGCACTGTTAAAATCGACGCCGAAGGGCGATACATCGCGACCGATGGCGTCGGAAATCCGATCCGCTACCTGTGTGATCCGCTTGACCCGAAGACTCAACAACGCGAAATTCGCACCTTCAACCCGACCTACGATCTCTGGTCGATAGGCGAGGCTGAACCGGGTAAGAACGACCTTGAAAACCAATCCAAATGGATCACCAACTGGGGCACGAACTGAGCTTGCCGAGGGAATTTAAGGCCGAGTCGACCATTGTTTGATCGGCGAAAATGCCGGATCAAGAGTCTGCCTGCTTCGCTAAAGTCGCGGCAATAAAGCCGTGGAACAATGGGTGCGGTTTCATCGGCTTGGACTGAAACTCCGGATGAAACTGCGTGGCCAGATAAAACGGATGATCGGGAATCTCGATGATTTCGGCAAGTTTGCCGTCGGGCGAGGTGCCTGAGATACGGAAGCCTGCGGCTTCCATTTTCTCTTTGTACTCGGGATTGAACTCGAAGCGGTGACGATGCCGCTCATTGACGGAATCACTATTGTAGAGTCGTCGCGCCAGACTGCCCTCGGCGAGCAGGCAGGGCCAAGTGCCGAGGCGCATGGTAGCCCCCTTGTCGGTGACCTTTTTCTGATCTTCGAGCAGGCAGATGACCGGATGGGGAGTGGCTTCGTTGAACTCGACACTGTTCGCTCCGTCAAGCCCACACGCGTGTCGAGCGAACTCGATGGTGGCAATCTGCATGCCGAGGCACAATCCGAAATACGGAACGCCATTTTCTCTGGCAAAGCGGGCAGCGGCGATTTTGCCTTCACTGCCGCGGTCGCCAAAGCCTCCAGGAATAAGCAGTCCGTCGACGTCTGAGAGATAGGCGGCGGCGCCTTCGGTAATAATTTTTTCGGTGTCGAGGCGAACGATTTCGATGCCGCAACCGTGTGCCGCACCGGCGTGGGTCAGGGCTTCGTAGATACTCTTGTAGGCGTCCTGCAGTTCGATGTATTTACCAACCACAGCGATTCGAACTTTGTGCGTCGGATGGATGATACTGTCGACGAAGCCGCGCCAATTATCGAGATTCGGTGGCTCGGATTCGAGGCCGAGGCAGTCGCAAACGATCTGGTCGAGGTTTTCGTCGTGAAGACGCAGCGGAGCTTCGTAGATGGTTTTTTCAACGTCTTGAAATCCGATCACGGCATTGCGTGGAACGTTGCAAAACATGCTGATCTTCTTTCGAATGTCATCGTCGACGGGCTCTTCGGCGCGGCAGATGATGATGTTCGGGGCGATGCCGATTTCGCGCAGGCGGGCCACGCTCTGCTGGGTCGGCTTCGTCTTCAGTTCACCGGCTGCTTTGATGAAGGGCACCAGAGTGACGTGAATGAAGGCAACGTTTTCGTGGCCGACCTCGTCCTGGAACTGACGCATAGCCTCCAAAAATGGCAGGCCTTCAATGTCGCCGGTCGTGCCACCAATTTCGGTGATGATAATGTCGCCCTCCATTTCCGCGGCGACTTTGTGAATGCGCGCCTTGATCTCGTCCGTGACGTGCGGGATCACCTGGACGGTGGCTCCGAGGTAGTCACCGCGTCGCTCCCGACGGATGACGGTCTCGTAGACCTGCCCGCTGGTTAGATTGTTCAGCTGCGAAAGTGTGCAGTCGGTGAAGCGTTCGTAGTGACCGAGGTCGAGATCGGTCTCGGCTCCGTCATCGAGGACGTAACACTCACCGTGTTGAAAGGGACTCATCGTCCCGGGATCAACGTTCAGATAGGGATCGAACTTCTGCAGAATGACCTTATGGCCACGTGCTTCAAGTAAGGTTCCGAGAGAAGCGGCAGCGAGCCCTTTCCCCAAAGAGCTGACTACACCACCAGTTACAAAAATATATTTCATTCAGATCCCAATTGCCGATTCAGTAAAGCCGCCTGTTGGGGTGTGTCAATGCCGGGAGAGTCGTCTGAGCATAGAATTACGCGAATTCGCGCTCCATTCTCCAAAGCGCGCAGTTGTTCGAGCTGTTCTGAGCACTCGAGGGGCGATGGTGGCCATTGAACAAACTGCTGCAGAAAGTCGCGCTGGAAGCCATAAATGCCCTTGTGACGGAGCACGGGCAGGCCTTCGACCGGGCTGCGCTCGTAGGGAATCCGGCTGCGTGAGAAATATAGAGCCTCTCCGAGTGCGTTGAGCACGACTTTTACTACGTTGGGGTCGTCAATCTCCGCGGCACCGTCTGGCAGCGCATGGGCAGCGGTGACCATGGCGCACTCGGGATGCTGCGTCAGCGTCTCGGCGAGTTCATCGATCAACTCTGGAGCGATGAGGGGCTCGTCCCCCTGTACGTTGATGATTTGTGAAAACTCAGGCCGCTGGCGGGCCGCTTCGGCGACGCGATCGGTGCCACTGGCGTGATCCGGCGAAGTCATCACCACTTCGCCGCCGAATCCAATGACGGCATCGGCGATCTCTTCATGATCCGTCGCTACCACGATACCTCCGAGCGATCGGCAACATTGGCAGCGTTCCCAGACATGTTGCACCAGTGGCTTGCCTGCGATCAAATGCAGGGGTTTACCGGGAAATCGGGACGAAGCCCAACGAGCGGGGATGACACATAACGCGTTTGCCGACGAAGGCATATTGGAGGGGCCGGTGGTCATAATAAGAGTGAGCGAATTCTGTCGTGTCGAAAATTTGCGGCGCGAAAATTGTTTTCGCACCTCGATTTGGCTTTTGATTGATCGCAACGGGCATATTTGCGATAGTGCCTTTCGGGCGTATGCTTGCCCGCTCGCGCGAGGATTTCCAGTAAAACCCGTTCTTTGCGTGGCACCAAGCGGGACAAAAAAATGAACGCAAAGACAAGAACGGCGATCACCGGCATGCTGTGCCTGTTGGCGCATTGTGCCCTCGCCTATGCATTTTCCTCGCCGTTGCAGGCGCAGGGAGCATCTTTGTTGCCTTCGGTTGCAACCAGTGGCGAGGCAAAATCGGGCCAACTGGTGCTCAGCGATTTTCCTGGCGCGCTGGTCGACAAGGTGGTGGTGCCGGTTCCCGGCGAGATTTTTGCAGTTATGGACAAGCTGGGTGCGCCCAATTGGTCGGGCGAGCTACGCGAAATCAGCGAGCAAGTGCCCACCGACCGCATTGTTCTGTCACTGTCTTTTGGTGCAACAATCGCTGAAGGCTTTTTGGCGGTGCAGGCTGAGGAGGCAGAAGCGGTGAAGGATCTCGGTCGCCGTCTGCTGAAGCTGGCGTCGGCGCTGGCGATCGAAGACCGTGTGCTACCGCATTATCAGAGCATCATCGACGCGACCGACGCTGCCGACTGGCGAAAAGTTCGTGGCGAAATCGATCGCACGCAACAAACCGTGCGCGAAGCCATGGTCGAGCTGCGCGACGACGAGTTGGCGACTCTGGTCAGCCTGGGCGGATGGTTGCGCGGTACGGAGGCGCTGACTTCGCTGATCGCGGCTGCTTACAGCAGCGACCGTGCGGAATTGCTCAGTCAGCCCGACCTGGTGCGGCATTTTGTCGAATCGCTGAGCGAAATGTCCGACACCGTCCGGGCTCACAAAGACGTCACCGCGCTAGCGGAAGGGCTGGTCGTGATCCATGAAGCGATGGCTCTGCAGGCCGCCGCTGGTGGAGCTGCTTCGGCGGAGGGGGCGGCAAAGACGGTGGCGGATTCGTCAGATGGTGCCGCAGCTTCGGTCAACGCAGCCAACGACGTGATCGGAGTCGAGGCAGTGAAGCGCATTGGTGGAGTGTGCAGCGATTTGCTTGAGCGTTTTTACACCACTCCCGAAGCGAAAGGAAGCAAGGCGTGAAGGCGAAATGGTGGCAACGCAGAGCCGTTATTTGCAGTGGATTTGCGGCGTTCTTCGCCGTGAGCGTTGGCCTCTATGCCATCGTCGATGAGGCTCGTTCAGTGGCGCTGGAGGCCGCAGCACCCTATGTCGAAATGGGCTTCGAGATGCGGGAAGATCACTGGGGTGGCACACTTGAGTCCGGTGAGAGCAAAGTCGTCCAGCATCAGCTTTTTCGCGGCAATGAGTACTGGTTCTGGGCTGGCACCAGCGCGGTGGAGAGTGATGTCGATGTGCTGATTTTTGACTCGGCGGGGAGCTCGGTAGCGTTGGAAACATTCTCTGCCGACGGCAAGGCCGGTGCCCGAGTGTTGCCCGCCAAAACTGGTTCATACCTGATTCAAGTGACCGTCACTACCAAGGGCGGGATTGGAAAACCCGACTGGGCGCTCGTTTATGGATACCGTTGAGATCTCCGAAAAAGAAGGCACTAGCACTGGCAATCCCAATGGAGGCAGTGAGGGGGACGTTTTGGAGTTCGGCAATCCGCACTTCCTGCACTCACTGTTTGCCAACGACGAATCGCTGCTGCGGCTCACCGAAAAAACTATCGGCGTTCGTATCACGACGCGTGACGGCTGGGTGAAGTTTGAAGGGGAGCCTGAAGCGAAAGCGAAGGTCCGCGCCCTGTTCGACCGTCTCGAAGGCTTGCGTCGTCGAGGTATGGAAATCAGTCCATCGCTATTCCGCATGGCACTCGAGGCGAATGATGACGAGGAGAAGTCGAATTCCCTCAGCCAGTTGTCGGAGATCCAGTTGCTTGGATCCGCGACCCGCAAACCGGTGACGCCGCGCACGCTGACCCAACTCGCCTATCTGCGTGCAATGCGCGATCAGGATGTCGTGTTCGGTATCGGTCCGGCGGGAACCGGCAAGACCTATCTGGCGATGGCTCACGCACTGCAACAGCTGCGCGATCGCGAGGTCGATCGCATCATCTTGACGCGACCAGCGGTTGAGGCGGGCGAGGCACTTGGCTTTCTACCCGGCGATTTGCAGGAAAAAGTGCTGCCCTACTTACGACCGCTCTACGATGCGCTTTACGACATGCTCGAGCCGGAGGAGTCGCGACGACTCGTCGACAAAGGCATCATTGAGGTCGCGCCGCTAGCTTATATGCGCGGTCGCACCCTGAACAATGCCTGCGTAATTCTCGACGAAGCGCAAAACACCAGCCGCGAGCAAATGCTGATGTTTCTGACCCGACTCGGCGAAAACTCGACCTGCGTAATCACCGGCGATCCGTCACAGATCGATTTGCGTCCGCGCAGCAAGTCCGGACTGCTCGAGGCGATGACTCTCCTGCGCGGGGTAAAGGGTATTCACTTCACGCAATTCGCCAGCGTCGACGTCGTGCGTCACCAGGTGGTGCGCCGCATCATCGAGGCCTACGATCGCGGGCGTGGTTCTGAGAATGGGTGATTGATGAACGGGGGACTCCTGGTGGCACACAGCTACTCAAGAGTATTTCAAAGGGATTCCGGATGTTAGCCCAAGGTTCTTGAACCCTCGGAAAATAGGAGATCATCAAATGAGGACACTGGAGGCGTCCCGTCGCCGAGTTGGTTGTGGTGCACGCAATCTCTCCACGCTACGCAACCACGCTGCGGTTGTTCAATTTTCGCAACCCATACCCAGGATTCGAGAACCCTGGGATTCCCTGCGCAAGCCAGTAGGGCTTGGTAATCATTCGGAAATAAAATGGGCTTGAGGTCGTGTTGGGTTGTAGCCCTCCTCTGACCTCTGACTACTCGGTCGCAGGGGCATCTTTGAGCAACGGATCTTCCTCCTCAGAATCCGATTTTTCCTCACTCAGGGCTTTATCTGCCGCAGAGGGCAGGATCAGGCCGACCAGCAAAATGCCGGCGAACAGGGCCAACGGTACGAACGGGGGAGTCCAGACCAACCATTCTTTAAAGCTGCCGAGACAGATGCCGAATACGTAAAGGAAAGCGGTGACGAAGCCCCAGAACAACAGCGGCATGCGGCGCAGGCGAAACAGAAACGCGGCGAGCAGGACGATCACGGCGATGCCGACATACTTGGCCCATTCCGGCCAGCGTTCGATGTAGCGACCGCTTTGCACCAAGGCGATGGCGCGGGCGATGTACTCGTGTTGCGAGTAGCTTTCGCCGTTAGGCAGCGCGACTTTCGCGGCGGTTTTGCCGTTTTCGCCAACGACGACGAGGTTCTTTTTCAACGAGTCGAAATCATCGTCCAGTTGAGCAAACTCCAGACCTTCGTCAGCGGTCAGCGGGAGGTTTTTGGCGTTAACGACAGGGTAGAATGGCGGCGTTACTCCGCTGTGCGGATAGCTGGCCAGTCGTCCAGCGGCGTCAACTGGAATGCGGTAGCGGTCACCGACGCGGATTTGTGGATCTTTGGTCGCGGGAGGAAGCTTAATCTGCACGTCCTCAAGGGTCAGGTCGGCGTCCGATATCAGTGCCTGCAGCGCAAACGAGGCGACCAGCTTATCGCCGACGCGTCCGATCAGTGGCAGCATGGGAGCAGCTGAATCGCCGGTGTCGCTCAGCTCAATTTCGGTAAATGCGGAGACCCCGTTAGAGCGAGGTTCCTCATCGGGAACCGAGACGGCGCGGGTAATCAAGGCGACCTTGGTGATGTCGCCTTCCACTTTTTCGATGGTCGGATAGTTTGGCTTTTCGGCATCGTTGGCAGCCGGCGAGCCAGCTTCGGCGACGCTGCCGAGCGTCAGTCGTGGCATTTTCAGAACCTGTTTCTTCAGGGCGCCCTGATTGAGAACATTTGGTTCGGGGAACGAAATAACGGGTGCGACCGAAACGGCGCGGGGTTTGAATTTTTCGATATAGCCGAGCAGAACGACGTAATCGAGACGGCTTAACGAATCGCCGTCGAGCACGGGCTCATAATCGTCGCCGATGCTGACGAAGCTGACTTTTGGATCGTGAATTTTGTCGCGGGCGTTACCAACGCAAAAGTCGAGCCACCATTGGTTGACCTTTTCGGTAAAGGCAAAGCGGCGATTTTTGGCATCCCACTCGCCGAGGGCGACGATGGCAATGGCAAAGGCGAGAAAGGTGAGCAGGCGGGAAAGCATGACAACAAAGAATATCTAAGAATACAAAGCGGTAAGCGGACAACGATAGCTAGCTTGGCAAGAGTTTCAAGATATGGACGGGTTTGCTGCGCGGATCGAGCGAAACAAAGTTGCTGGCACCCTGCCAGTGATAAATCTCGTCGAACATTAAATCTTCGACCGCAAATCCGTGATGCGGATCGACTCCCATTTCTTCCAAAGGCAGGTGAATTGTCGATTCCTGCGTGTCGTGAGCGTCGAGATTGACGACGACGACGATGATATTCTGGCGGTCATCGCTGTGTTTCCAGTAGGCGATGATGCGATCGTTGTCTGCCTCGATGAAATGCAGGTTGGCGTATTCCTGCAGCGCCGGCTGCTCGCGGCGGATGTGATTGAGCCGGCCGATGAAGGCTTTGATGTTGCCCGGCTTGTCCCAATTGCGCTCGGTGATCTGGTATTTCTCCGAGTCCAAATACTCTTCTCGTCCGGGCAGCGGTTGGTTTTCGCAAAGCTCGTAGCCGCTGTAAATGCCCCACGAAGTCGACAGGGTTGCCGCGAGAGTGGCGCGGATCTTGAACATAGCTGGCGGCGCATGTTGCAGGTGGTGGGGCAGAATGTCGGGCGTGTTCGGCCAGAAGTTTGCGCAGTAGTAGTCACGCATTTCGCCCTGTGTCAGCTCGGTGGCATACTCGATCAGCTCTTCGCGTGTCTCGCGCCAGGTGAAGTAGGTGTAGCTCTGCGAAAATCCAATTTTGCCGAGTGCCTGCATCATTCGTGGCCGGGTGAAGGCCTCGGCGAGAAACAGAGTTTCGGGTGCCGACTTGCGGATTTCGGCGATCAGGTATTCCCAGAACGCCACCGGCTTGGTGTGCGGGTTGTCGACGCGAAAAATGCGCACGCCGCGGTCGACCCAGAATGTCACCAAGCTGACCATCTCAGACCACAGGTTTTGCCAGTCATCGCAGTGAAAATTCAGCGGGTAGATGTCCTGATATTTCTTCGGCGGATTTTCGGCATACTTGATGGTGCCGTCCGGGCGATGGAAAAACCATTCCGGGTGATCGCGAACGTAGGGGTGATCAGGCGAGCAATTGATGGCAAAATCGATAGCGATTTCCATGCCGCGCTTTTTCGTCTCCTTCACCAGCCATTCGAAATCTTCGATAGTTCCAAGCTGAGGTTCGACGCTGCGATGGCCGCCAGTCTTTGCGCCGATCGCCCAAGGCGAACCGACGTCGCCGGGTGCGCAGGTGACGGTGTTGTTGCGGCCTTTGCGGTGCGATTCGCCAATCGGGTGGATGGGCGGCAGGTAGATCACGTCGAAGCCCATGGTGCGGGCGTCTTCGATGCGTGGCAGGCAGTCGCGGAATTTTCCGTGAGTCTTGCCATCGGCCAGCACCGAGCGTGGGAAAAATTCATACCACGCCGAAAAGCGCGCGGCCGGACGCTCGATCAGCACGGGGAATCCTTCGGCGGTCACGGTCGCCAGATCGCGATCAGTCCAAAGGGCCATGAGGCGCTCGGTCTCGAGTTCATGAGTGAGAGCGGCCACTTGACCCTGCGTGGCGGCGGCGAGCGCATTGCCAGCTTTGCGCAAAGCGGCGGCGTCGTTTTTGTGGTCAGCTGCTTCGGCGCGAGCGGCATTTTTTTCGAATAGCTGTACGCCCTCGATGGTTTCAGTGGCCAGTGACTCCTGACCACCATCGACGCGCCGCTGAAAGTCGTGTCGCCACGTCAGGAACTCATCCATCCACGCGGTAATCTCAAAACGGTAGGCGCCAATTTCTTCGAAGCGGCACTCGGCAAACCAACGGTCGTTGTCGAGCGCCTGCATCGGCGTTTCCTGCCGCTTTTGATCATTGACCGCATACCAGCCGAGGATCGCGGAAATGACATCGTGCCCGTCTTTGAAAATGTCAGCTTCGACGCGCAGCAGTTCACCGACCACTCGATACGCCGGATGGCGCCCGCCCTCGACCTGCGGGGTGACGTTGCAGATTTCTACCGAGTCGCGACGTTTGGGCAACGGCACTGCCGTGGCTTGTTTCCGCTGCGGCTGCTGCTTGGGCTTAGACTTCTGCGAAGACTTGCGGTTTTTAGGCTTTCTGGCCATTGCGAACGGGATGACGGTTTCGACAAATTTGACGACGGATGCCGCAAGGCGGTCATGCTACACGGTTCTCGTTGAGCTTCAAGACTGGAGCCAACCCCGGCAAAATATCTCGCTCAACGGCGATCCACCGCAAAGTCTCCAGCGCGGTCGGAATGTGTTCCAAAAACGCCTTCTGTCCCTTGTCAATGCCGAGAAATCCGTAGGCGCCGAGCGCTTGCATGAGCCGTTGTGCCGAGCAGCGCAGCAAGCGGTTTTCGAACGTTGCAAAGTCGTCGCCGTCGTCATTCAGCGAGTGATAAAACATCGCCAACTCATTTCGCTCGAATTCGGTGAAGGGCACATAGGGATCGAAGATCAGTGAGCCGAGATCGTACTCCGGGAGTCCAAAACGCATGCCCTGATAATCGATCAGGCGTGGCACACCATTTGGCAGCATCACGTTCTGTGATTGGAAATCGCGGTGAATCAACGTCCGTGGCAGGGCGACCAAGCCGTCGATCAGTTGCGTCATCTCGGCCGACTCGCGCACGACGCGAACATCATCGGCTGAAGCCGCAGAGAACCGACTCACGAAGCGATCGAAAAAATAGTCCTGTTCCCAGCGATACAACTTTGCGTCGAAGGGATCCTGAAAATGCGGCAGCGAGCCGGCATCCTGTTTGAGCAACTGGGCTTCGGAAAGGCAGTGAATTCTGTGCACGGCACGTAGCGCTGCCTCGTAGAAAGGACGACGAACGCTGCTCCAGTCCTGGTTGCGCAGTGTCCAAAGATCGTTTTCGCCGAGATCCTCGACCCAGAGAAGCCGCAGTTTATCGTCGCGCGCTTCGATGCGTGGCACCGGCACTGATTGCGAGCTGAGAAAGTCCGTGATCGGCGCAAAGTCACCGTTTTCCGGACGATCGAGTGCGTAGGCCATCACCACGATGCTTCGCCCGCCACGAGCCAGTCGAAAGAATCGCCGACCGGACCCGCCTTTTTCGATTTCAAAACTGCCCGTCTCACCCTCGCATGGCCAGTCAGCGAGCCGCGCCGCTGTCAGTGCGGCAAGATCCAGCTCGTCAAATTCGCTCATATTCCCAATCGTGTCGGCGCGTCATACGTCCTCGTCGACCAAGATACCTTCGGCCGTTTTGCCTCCGCGCACCACACAATTGCGCAGCGAGGTTCCCGCCGCTACCTTGGCGCCTGGCCAGAGAATCGAGTTGTCGATGTGCGCGTCAGCGCCGATGTCGCAACCGGCCCCGACCGTGCTCACCGGGCCGACAAAAGCTTCTGGGTGGATTTTCGCATCGGGATGAATGCGTTGCTGCTCAGCCTGAGCACCGTATTTTGGAAAAATTCCGCTGCTCAGTTTGGCGCTGGCACGCAGGTATGACTCGCGCGTTCCCAAGTCGGACCACTTGCCGCCATCGATGACCGCGCCACCGAGGCGTTTTCCTTGTCGAATCACTTCCAAAAACGGCAGCACCACCGATTCCTTTTTGCCCGGCGTCAAAAATTCCATGAATGCCGGGTCGACCACGTAGACTCCGGTAAATTGAAATAACGTCTCACATCCGCTCTGCAAATAGTTGCGCACATCGACGATCTGTCCGCTGTCCGCGTTGAAGCCGATCTGTAGAGCCTCGCCGTGCGAACGCAGCGCCAGCGTAACCAAATTCCCCGAGCGCTCATGAGCATCGAGCAGTGGTTGCAGCGGCATGTCGGTGAGGATGTCGCCATTATAAACGATGAACGACTCGTCGCCCGGCAGCCAGTCTGCGATATTGGCAATACCACCCGCGGTTTCCAGCAACTCCGCCTCGTGGCGAAACTCCAACGAAGCACCCCGATACGTCGCGTCAGGAAAAGCGGTCGTGTATTGCTCCGGGCAGTGATGCGTATTGATCATGAAACGCTCAAACCCGACATCGATCAAATGGTCGAAGGCATAGGTGATGAGCGGCTTCTGATAAACCGGGATGAGCGGCTTCGGCAGCGACTCGGTCAAAGCCTTGAGCCGCGTTCCAAGTCCCGCTCCGAGAATAAAGGCCTGTTTCACGGCGGGACTATCGACCGAAATCCCCGTTTGGGAAGGTCATATGTGACCGTGACCGCCAAACGTAAACTCTTTCCCATCACCAACCGGGAGCCACTGGGGTTCGAAGTAGCTACCGCAAACTAAGGGCCAGACTTTTGAAAATTGACGCCGTTCGAGGGCGGGCCGCCTTTACGTTCTGAGCTAAAGATAGGCGAATGGCTACGACCGAGCCTGACGGGGCAGCGGTTGACTTTCGGCCTGCCTGACGTTCCTTGGAGGCGTTATGGGATTCATTATTAACGGCCAGACTATCGAGCACGAAGTAATCGAGGATGAGTTTGAGGCTATCAAACAGCACTATCAGAACCTCGGCGAAGTCGTTTGCTGCGACCGCGACGAGGAATTCATGGGCTACGCCAAGGAAAACGTGCTCAATCGCAATCTGTTGCTGCAGGCTTCGGTGAAAAAGCACGGCGAGCCAACCGATGCCGAGGTTGACGCGATGCTGACCAAGCTGAAGGCCGAGCATGGCAGCGAAGAGGAATTCTACAAAAACACCGGCTTCACCGTTGAAGACGAATTTAAGATTCGTCGTCAGGTTTCGACCACTATCGCAGTCGATCGGATGGTCGAAGAGGCGATCGGCGAAGAACCCGACCCGACGGAAGACGAACTGCGTGCCTACTATGAGGAAAACCTCGCCCGCTACATGACGGCGGAACAAGTCAGTGCCGCCCACATTTTCCGAGAGCCGAAATCGCAGGAGGCAGCCGAAGTCTGTTTCAAAGAGCTGCGCGAGGCGCGTCAGCGCCTGCTCGATGGCGAGGACTTCGACAAGGTGGCCCTCGAGGTCAGCGACAAAAAGGAACCCGATGAGATCAATCTAGATTTCTTCAAGCGCGGCGAGTTAATGCACGAGATCGAAATCATCACCTTCTCGATGAACGAAGGCGAAATCAGCCCGGTGATTGCGACTCATTTCGGTCTTCATTTGCTCAAGAAAACCGGCGTCAAGCAGCCTGAACCGGTGCCCTTCGACGAATTGCGCGACCAGCTCTCCGAGAGTTTTGTCGCTGAGCGACGCGAAGGCCGGATCAACGCTCAGATCGAGGCGATCAAGGAGGCCGCGGAGATCGAAGAAGTCGAACCGACCTGGGCCAATGCCACGGCGGATCACGAGCACGAAACCGCCTGAGTGAACCTGTCGGCGGACGAGTGATTCGATACTGATCGACCATGGCGAACGATACTGGAGCGAGACTGCGGGCCGCCCAAGGCTACGCGGAATTGGGAATGGTCAGCGCCGCCTGGCGCGAGTTGGAGGCCAGCGGTGATGAAATTCAGCGGCGTCTCGATCCTGAGGCTGTGCAGACTGAGATCGTTCTGCTGATCAAAGAAGAGCGCTGGCAGGAAGGTTTCGAGCGCAGTGAGCTGCTGTGCGAGCTCAGTCCTGAGTTCCTGGTAGGGTTTGTTCACGGCGCGTTTTGTCTGCACGAACTGAAGCGCACCGACGACGCGCTCGAGTTTTTGCGCTCCGGGCCACCTGCGCTGCGCAAGGAGGCCGTTTTTCATTACAATTCCGCCTGTTATCGCTCGATGCTCGGCAAGCTGAAGTCGGCGCGCCGCTCATTAATGAAGGCCTGCGACCTCGACCCGAAATTTGTCCAGGCTGCTAAAAGTGACACCGATCTCGAGGCTCTGAGAAACGCAGCCGAGGAATCCTGATTTGCCGAACATCGACGCCATAAAGGCCTGGTTCGAGGGCAATTTTTCCGAACGAGGAGAGGCGGGCGCGTCCGTTTCCATTTGGAAAAACGGCGAAGAGATTGTCAGTCTGCATCGTGGCGTTGCCGATCGAGCAGGCGAACGTGCGTGGACCCAAGATTCGCTCATCCCGGTGTGGTCGGCGACCAAAGGTGTTGCTGCTGCGGTCACTTTGCAGGCACTGTTCGATGCCCAGCTCGGGCTGAACAGCTCCGTCGCCGAAGTTTGGCCCGAACTCAAAGCGGCCGCCGACGGCAACCTGACTTTCGCCGAGCTGCTGTCACATCGCGCCGGTCTCGCGGCGATCGATCGGCGTGACGAGGTCAGGATCGATGACTACGCAGCGGTGATTTCGGCCCTGGAAATGCAGAAGCCTCACAGCGGTGGACATGCCTATCACGCACGCACGTTTGGATTTCTGCTCGATGAAATCGTCCGCCGATTGAGTGGTGCCGAGTCGCTCGGTGCCTGGTGGCGGCAGCGCATCGCCGAGCCGCTCGGTCTCGATTTTTGGATCGGATTGCCGGAAAGCGAATTCGATCGTGTCGCCACGTTGCGTCCGGCAAGGCTCTCGAAACCATCAGCGGAGGAAGCTGAGTTTTATCGAGCGTTCGCCGATGCCGATTCGTTCTCGCGTGCGGTTTTCACTTCGCCGAAAGGATTCAACGCTGTCGGAGACATGAACTCCACCGCCGGCTGGCAACTTGGGCTGCCGTCGATGGGGGGCATCGGCACCGCCTCAGCTCTGGGGAAATTTTACGCTGTGCTCGCGGGCGGTGGCAGCTGGCAGGGTGAGACCTATTTCGCGCCGGAAGTGATCAACTGGCTGCGTAATCCGCTGACCGACGGACGCGACCAGACGCTGCTCATCGATACCGCCTTTTCCGCCGGTATGATGAAAGATCCTGTTGATTCCACCGATGGCGGAAAACGGCGCAGCATTTTCGGATCCTCGACCGCAGCCTTCGGCCATCCCGGCGCTGGTGGCAGTCACGCCTTTGCCGATCCAGAAAACGGATGGTCGTTCGCCTACACCGCGAACCAGATGCAGCTCGGCGTGCTGCCCAACGAAAAATCGTTGGGAATGGTGCGGGCGATGTACGAAAGTTAGTCTATGGCCATGCGAATTCTGATCGCCTGCGACAAATTTAAAGGCTCGATGTCCGCTGCTGAAGCGTGCGCAGCGATCGCTTCTGGTGTGTCTGCGGACGAAGTCGAGGTCGTGCAACTTCCCGTGGCCGACGGCGGCGAGGGGATGTCGGAAACGATTTGTGAAGCGCGTGGTGGCGAGTGGATCGAACGCGAAGTGCAGGATCCGCTCGGGCGGCCGGTGATCGCGGGTTACGGTTGGGTGGCTGAAGACCGATTGGCAATCATCGAAATGAGCCAGGCCTCGGGATTGTGGCGTGTCGCTGACAACGAGCGCGATCCGTGGCGGGCGAGCACTTTCGGCACCGGCCAACTGATCGCCAATGCCCTCGATCGCGGAGCGCGTGAATTGATCATCGGTCTCGGCGGCAGCGCCACCAATGACGGTGGTCTCGGCATGGCCGAAGCGCTCGGCTGCGATCTTGAAACGGCAGCGATAGCGCCTGCGATCGTTGCAGGTGGGGTGCGAGTGACCGCGGCATGTGACGTGCGCAATCCGCTGTTGGGCGAAAATGGGTGCACGAGAATTTACGGGCCGCAGAAGGGGGTCGATGAAGCCGACTTTGCCAAGCATGAAACGCGCCTTCAGGAATTGGTTGGGCGGATTGAAAATGGCAGCGCACTGGCGGAGGTTGCGGGTGCCGGTGCTGCGGGTGGATTGGGTTTTGGCTGTCTGGCATTCCTCGGCGGCGAACTGCGTCCGGGCTTCGAATTGATCGCGGACTCGATTGGCTTGGAGCAGGCAATGTCGGGAGTCGACTTGGTGATCACCGGTGAGGGATCGTTGGACGCGCAGTCTCTGGAAGGCAAGGCGCCGTCCGGCGTAGCTGCGATGGCGCGACGCCTGGATAAACCGGTCGTGGCTTTTGCCGGCGTCGCCGACGAGTTGGTCGGTGCCGTTTTTGATCGGGTCTGGCAGATCAAACCGGCGGGAGTTTCCACGCAGGAGAGCATGGCGCGGGGCGCTGAGCTGTTGGAAGCAGCGGCGCGGGAGGCGTGGTTCGAGTTGCGGGTTTTGCGTTAGTGGTTAAATTTTTGAATGCAGGCGGCTCAAGAATTGATCGAGGAATTTGATCGCGACGGTTTGGTGTCGTTGCCGGCATTTTTGTCCAATGATGAAGTCGCCGAGGTGCGGCAACATCTGGAGCGATTTATTGCCGAGGTGGTGCCGACCATGCCGGATACGGAAGTTTATTGTGAGGTGTCGGGCGATCGTTCGACGCTCAAACAATTGCAGAAAATGGGCGACCGCGATCCGTGGTTCGGTGAATTGATCGGCGGCGAGAATTCCAAATTCGCGCAGTTGGCGGAGTCTTTGCTCGGCGAAGCGGTGCGACCGGTGAACTTGCAGTATTTCAACAAACCGGCCGGGATCGGGCAGCCGACGCCGCCGCATCAGGATGGATTCTATTTTCACCTCAAACCGAGCAACGCGATCACCATGTGGCTGGCGTTGGAGGACGTGGCACCAGAGCAGGGCTGCGTGAACTATGTGCGCGGTTCGCATCGCATGGGCATGCGCTGGCACGGCCGGACCGAGACGCTGGGGTTTTCGCAGGGAATCATGGATTTTGGGGCGCCGAACGATCTGGAAAACGCCGAGAGTTTTCCGTGTCAGTCGGGCCACCTGCTAGCGCATCATTCGATGACGGTTCACTGGGCGGACGGCAATGTATCGGCGGACCGCTCGCGGCAGGCGTTGGGGCTGGTCTATTTCGCTGAGTCCAGCGAGGTCAATGAGCAGACCATCGCGGCCTACCAGCGGCAGTTGGACCAGGAGTTGAGGCTAGCGGGAAAAATTTAGAAGCCAACTATTCGGTTGTTTGTGTAAGCGCACAGCTAGGGACCGCTCAGCTAGGGACAGACCCTTTATAAATTGCTTTTCTCATTCCTGCGTGGATATCGCGGCAACATTTCGATTGCGCGGACTGGCGGGCATGATTGAATGGGCGCACTATGGGAAAACAGGTAGTTCTTTTGTTCGCGGGCCAGGGTGCTCAGAAAGTTGGTATGGGTAAGGACCTCGGAGCCGAGCGCTTCTCGAAGGTCGATGACCGGCTTGGATTTTCGCTCAGCGAAATCATGTTCGAGGGTCCGATGGAAGAGTTGACACGGACTTCGCGCTGCCAACCGGCCCTGTATGCACATGGCTTGATCTGTCTCGACATGCTGCACGAGCGCGTGCCGGGGCTGGACGTTGCGGGTGCGGCAGGGCTTTCGCTGGGCGAGTTCACGGCGCACGCGGCGGTGGGGACGTTCGAGGCGAGCGTTGGATTGGATTTGGTCGCAAAGCGAGGTCAATTCATGGAGGAGGCGACCAATGCTACGGAGGGTTCGATGGCCGCGATGATTGGCGGCGATGAGGACGCGGTGAAGGCATTGGCCAAGGCCTGCGATGTTGATGTGGCGAACTACAATGCGCCGGGTCAGATTGTGTTGTCGGGATCGAAAGCGGGTATCGCTAAGGCTTTGGCTGAGTGCAAAGAACACGGCATCAAGATGGGCAAGGAGCTGCCGGTGGCCGGGGCGTATCACTCTCGACTGATGGCGAGCGCGCAGGAAAAACTGGCGGTCGAACTGGCGGCAGCGAAGGCGGCTGGAAATATCGAATCGCCGCGCACGCCGGTGATCTGCAATGTCGAAGCTCGCGAAGTGGTCAGCCCGGATGAGATCACTAACACGCTCGAGGCTCAGGTGACCGGTTCGGTGCGTTGGACAGAATCGATGCAGGCATTTCTCGGTCGCGGTCTCGATACCTTCATAGAGATCGGCCCGGGCGGTGTGCTCGCCGGTCTGATGAAACGCATTTCCCGCGAGGCGACGGTGATCAGCATCGAGGATGCTGCATCGCTGGATGCTGCGGTGGAGCGGTTGAAGAGCTGACTGCGATCAAAAATAGCGCTGCAGGTATTTCCCGGTCACTGAATCGACGTTAGCTACGATATCTTCCGGTCGGCCTTCGGCGACGAGTTTGCCGCCGTGCTTGCCTCCGCCGGGGCCGAGGTCGAGAATCCAGTCGGCGCACTTGATGACGTCGAGATTGTGCTCGATGATGATCAGGGTGTTACCGGCGTCGCGCAGTCGATAGAAGACTTCGAGCAGGGTGGCGATATCGGCGAAGTGCAGACCGGTGGTAGGTTCGTCGAGCAGGTAGAGGGTGTTGCCGGTGGCAGTTTTGCCGAGCTCGGCGGCGAGCTTAATGCGTTGCGCCTCACCACCGGAGAGGGTGGTGGCGGATTGGCCGAGCTTGACGTAACCGAGGCCGACGTCCTGCAGGGCTTTGAGGCGTTGGTGTATTTTGGGGATGTTCTGGAAGAACGTCTTTGCTTCGGCGACGGTCATTTCGAGAACGTCGGCGATGTTTTTCCCGCGGTAGGTGACGTCGAGGGTTTCGCGATTGTAGCGACGACCGTTGCAGGTTTCGCAGGTGACGTAGACGTCGCTGAGAAAGTGCATGTCGATCTTAATCAGGCCGTCGCCCTGGCAGGCTTCGCAGCGGCCACCACTGACGTTGAAGCTGAAGCGGCCGGGTTCGTATCCGCGAGCGCGCGATGCGGGTAATTGAGCGAACAGATCGCGGATCGGCCCGAACAGGCCAATGTAAGTGGCGGGGTTGGAGCGCGGGCTGCGGCCGATGGCGCTCTGGTCGATGACGATGACTTTGTCGATATGCTCGAGCCCGTCGATGCCTGCGTGTTCGCCGGGGATGTCGCGACTTTGGTGAAAATGCCGAAACAGGGCACGGCGCAGAACGGTATCGACGAGGGTCGATTTACCCGAACCGGAAACGCCGGTGACGCAGGTGAAGCGTCCCAGTGGGAAGGTGGCGGTGACGTGCTGGAGGTTGTGGTGGGTGGCGTCGCGGACCACGAGGTTGTTGTTTACCAGCGGAGTGTTGGCCGGCGGGATGATGATTTTTTCCTCGCCGGTCAGCCACTTACCGGTAAGTGATTTCAGGTCGGCTTCGATTTCCTTCGGGCTGCCTTGGGCGAGCAGGTATCCGCCTTCGGGGCCGGCACCGGGGCCGAGGTCGAGCACATGGTCGGCGGCGCGGATGGTGTCTTCGTCGTGCTCGACGACGATGACGCTGTTGCCGAGATCGCGCAGGTGGCGCAGCGTTTCGATGAGCTTCTCGTTGTCGGCCTGGTGCAGTCCGATGCTGGGTTCGTCGAGCACGTAGAGAACGCCGGCGAGGCCTGCGCCGAGTTGGGTGGCGAGGCGGATGCGCTGGCTCTCGCCGCCGGACAGGGTGCCGCTTTCGCGATGTAATGACAGGTAGCCGAGGCCGACTTGGTGGAGGAAGGCGAGCCGCTTGCGGATTTCGTTGACCAACTCGGTGGCGAACGATTTCTGTTGTTCGGTGAGGATCACGCCGTCGATCCAGTGCAGAGCATCGGTGATCGGCAGGGCGGTGAAATCATGAATCGAACTCGAGCTCTCTTTGTCGTTTTCGTGCGCGACAGTGATGGCAAGAATGGCGGGCTTGAGGCGTTTGCCCGCGCAGCTCGGGCAAGGGCGGTGCGACATGAAGCGGCGCACGGCGACTTTAGTAATTTCACTTTTGGACTCATCAAGCAGGCGTTTGGCTTGCACGGAAAGGCCCTCGAACGGTTTGTTCCAGGCGGCCGAACTGGTGCTGAGCTTTTCGCCATCGGTGCCGTAGAACAGGGCGCGTTTAAATTCCTGACTGAGGTCGGTCAGCGCGGCGTCGGGGTCTTCGTTAAAGTGTTCGGCGAGGGCGAGGATGGCGCGTTGATGCAGGCCACGGCGTTTTTTTGATCCGCTCCACCAGGTCTTGATCCCGCCGGCGTCGATCGATTTTTTCGGATCCGGAACCATCAACTCCGGGTCGGGTACGAGGCGGCTGCCAAGACCGTGGCAGGTCGGGCAGGCGCCGAGGTGGGAGTTGAAGGAAAAGTGTTTCGGGGTCAGTCGGCCAAGGGTGAAACCGGTTTTCGGATTGCGATAGGTGGTGGTGAAGTCGTGTTCGTCCCAGGCGTCGCTGCCTGGAGATTGGCTGAGGGCTACGAGGCGATCGTCGGACCACTTGAGCGCGATTTCGATCGAGTCGGCGAGGCGGCTGCGAATGTCGTCACGGATGACGAGACGATCGACGACGATGTCGATGGCGGACTTTTTCGTGGCCTTGATTTTGTCGATGTCGTCGAGCTCGTGCATCTCGCCATCGACACGGATGCGCACGAAGCCCTGTTGGCGCAGACGATCAAAAAGTTCGATGGGCTTTTCTCCGGCCACGGGGACCAGTGGCGCAACCAGGACGATTTTGCTGCGTTCCGGTAGCTGCAGCAGCGTTTCGATGATGTCGACCGGCGTATCGCGGGTCAGCAGTTCGCCGGTCTCGGGATCGTGTGGCTGACCGACCTCAGTCAGGAATTTAAACGCGCCCTGTTCTACGGCACCGATGGCGAAAAGCTCAGCACCAGTTCGGCC
>JBBKXR010000061.1:0-3660 GCA_037969585.1 Verrucomicrobiales bacterium | reverse complement strand
CGTGTTCTGTCAGGAAATCGGCCACCTGGTCCGGTGTCGGCGGCAGGCCGATGAGATCGAACGACACGCGGCGGATCAGTCGTTCCGGTGCGGCTTCGGGCTGAGGCGCGAGCGCAGGTTTTTCGGACTGCAGTCCACGCGCGACAAAGGCATCGATCGGGTTGCGAACGGGCGTGTCGCTTTTGACTGTGGGCGGCGTCGGTTTTTCCAGCGGCACGTAGGACCAGTGGGCCTGATATTCGGCGCCCTCGTTAATCCAGCGTTTGATCTTTTCGCGATCCTTATCGGTGAGCTTGCGATGACTGTCTGGCGGCGGCATCAATTCATCCGGATCATCGTGAAAAATGCGTTCGATGATCAGCGAGGCGTCCGCGTCGCCGGGAACGATCGCCTTGCCGGTGATGGCGTCTTCGCGGATGTCGAGACGTAGGTCGGAGTCGCGCTTTTCCGGGTCAGGACCGTGGCAAAAGAAACAGTTCTCCGACAGGATCGGCTGAATGTCGCGATTGTAGCGCAGCGTGTCGCCGTCCGCCGCCTGTAAGGGTAGGGTCGCAGGCAGAAATGCCAGCAGTCCCGCGGCGGCGGTCGCTATGGAGGAAAAAAGTCGCATGGATAAGAGAACCGCAAGCTTACCGTGACTCTTATGTCGAAAAAAGGGCGGTTTTGCGTCGCTAACCGCAAATATTGAGGGAAGCCCTGTGTTCGAGCAAACCTGGGATGGGGGATCACGGTCGAATGACCAAAGCTTCGGGGACGATTGCAGAGGTGGTTTACGAATTGGCTTCGGTCGGGCACGCAGGAGCGTGCCCCTCCAGACCATGCTGGGGCTCATCATGTTTCGGAGCATTCGTCTGGAGGGGCAAGTTCCACCTTGCCAGCGAACGTCGAACGGTGATCGCTACTGCTGCTGCGAACTCACACCTCAGGACGGTCGCCCTGCCAGTTTAGACTTGGCGGGACACTAGGACTAGGACGGATCGCAAGTGGGTGCGGTGCCTGCCCTCCACCTCCTCGTCCACTGACACTGGCGAGACGCCAGTGTCACATTCTTGTCCAGTGAAGCTCTACTCCACCGAAAAGTGATAGATCGTGGTCTGTTTGTAGGTCTCGCCGGGGCGCAGAGTGGGGGAGGGGAAACTGGTCTGGTTGGGTGAGTCAGGGAAAGTCTGCGCTTCCAGGCAGAACGCGCCACGGCGCGGATAGTGCAGACCGTATTTGCCCTCCATGCCATCGAGGAAGTTGCCGGTGTAGAGCTGCAGGCCCGGTTCGGTGGTGGAAACCTCGAGCACGCGTCCGCTTTTCGGATCGACGACGCGGGCGATTTTATTCTCGAGCGTGCCGTCGCGGCTGTCTTTCAAAATGTAGTTGTGGTCGTAGCCCTGACCGACTTTGAGCTGCTCGTTGGCCATACCAATGCGTTGACCGATCGCCGTCGGTTGTCGGAAATCGAATGGAGTTCCCGCGACAGAACGCAACTCGCCGGTGGGTATGTTGGTGGCGTCGGTGGGATTGAATCGATCCGCATTGAGCGTTAGCACGTGATCAAGGATCGTGCCCCGACCGGCGCCGCTGAGATTGAAATAGGTGTGGTTGGTCAGGTTGAGCACCGTCGGCTTGCTGGTCGTCGCCTCGTAATCGATGCGCAGCGCATTATCGTCGGTGAGCGTGTACGTCACTTTAGTGGTCAGCGTGCCGGGATAGCCCTGATCGCCGTCCGGGCTCGTGTAAGTAAGCTCGACGGATTGGGGGCTGGTATATTTTGCGTTCCAAACGCGCTTGTCGAAGCCCTTGTCGCCACCGTGTAGGTGATTGACGTCGTTGTTGGTGGCCAGTGTGTAGGTCTTGCCGTCGAGCGTGAACTTGCCCTTGGCGATACGGTTGGCGTAGCGACCGGTGATGCAGCCGAAGTAAGGGCTCTTGGCAAGGTAGGCTTCGAGTTCGTCGAAGCCGAGCGCGACGTCGCCGAGTTCGCCATCGCGGTCGGGCACCCAGATCGACTGAACGATGCCGCCGTAGTTCAAAATCGAAACCCGCATGCCGTTGCGGTTCTCCATCTGATACTCCAAAACGTCATCTCCGGTCGGCAGCGTGCCGAATGAAAGCGGTTCCCTGCTGACGTCCGAAAGCAGCTTGGTCGACTCGCACGCCGCAACGCTGAGAGAACACAGGATCAAGGACAAAACAAACGCCGCAGATTTCATGGCGTCAACAATCGCCACAAATCTGTCGTCGATCAAGATCAACCGGAGCAAAGTCCGCTAGCCCTGGTAGGCGGGATTCTTGCGGGGCAACTTCGCCTCCTGGGCTTCCAGCTTCTTCATCAGCAAAGCGTCCAACTCCGCTACCTTTTCGAGCATCGATGGAGCGAGATTTTTTTCCTCACCGAGATCGGTTTCCAGATCGAACAACTCATCATCGCCCGCCCAGAATTTAATCAGCTTCCACTTGCCCTGGCGAATGATCGAATAAGGTCCCGGATCGTGGCGGTAGTGAGGAAAATGCCAGATCAAGACATCGTCGTCGCGTTCGATCGCCGTGTCGCCACCGCTTCGCAGATGCGCGAGCAGCGACTGTCCATCGATCTCGCGACCGGTCGGCAACTCGACATCGGTGGCCTCCATGATGGTCGGAAACAAATCGATCGAACAGGTCGGCGCATCCGAAACTTTACCGGCGGGAATCTGTCCCGGCCAACGCACTAACAGAGGCACACGAATGCCGCCCTCATAGGCGTAGCCTTTGCCGCTACGCAGCGGTGCATTGTCGGTCGGCTTGCCGCCGTTATCGAGACCGCCATTGTCGCTGGTGAAGATAACGAGGGTGTTGTCGTCGAGCTTCAGTTCGTCGAGTAGATCGAGAATTTTACCCGTCGAATCATCGACCGATTCGACTAGCGCCGCATACTTGGCGTTGATCTCCTGCTTGTCGTCCCGTTGATACTTCGCTGCCACTTCAGGAATTGCCTGGATCGGCGTGTGCACCGCGTAGTGCGACACCTGAATGAAAAACGGCTCGTCCTGCCACTGGCGAATCAGCTCGACCGCTTCGTCGCCTTCGCGGTGGGTCAGGAACTCGCCCGGCTTGCGCCCGGGAAGTTTATAAATGCCCTCGCGCAGGCTTTCGTGTTTGCCCTTCGGTTGATTGAACGGGTCGAAATACGAAGGCGGCTGGCCGTAGTCGCATCCGCCGCGATTTTCGGTGTAGCCCTGACCTTCCGGGTACCACGCTGGATCGCCGAGATGCCACTTGCCGATGTAGGCCGACTGGTAGTTCTTCGCCGCGCCCAACGCTTCGGCGATGGTGATTTCATCGTGCTCCATCCAGAAAGGATTCGGCGGGCACAGCAGTTCATCTTTTTTGCTGCCGACATACTCGGTCGGATTTTTCTCCGGCGTGCCAATGCCGCCGCGCTGGAAACGCGAACGAATCCAGTCTGTGACGCCGATGCGATGCGGATAGCGTCCGGTCTGCACCGCCGCGCGAGTCGGCGAGCATACCGCGCAGGCGGCGTAGCCGTTGGTGAAGCGCACGCCTTCCGCGGCGATCCGATCGATGTTCGGCGTCTTGTAGTAGTCGGAGCCCTGGCAGCTCAGATCCATCCAGCCCATGTCGTCGACGAGGATGAGAATGACGTTGGGTGGCCGGTCGGCGGCGTTGGTA
>JBBKXR010000060.1:0-2942 GCA_037969585.1 Verrucomicrobiales bacterium | reverse complement strand
AATTTGTGCTTGTCCGGCAACCCTTCTCCCCAGGTCGACGGATCGTAGACCAGCACCGAACCACTCGGGCTGCCGATCACCTTGAAGCGATCACCGCGCACCACCATCGCCGCACCCTCGTCAATGCCGAGGCCGAGTAGCGCCAGGCGGTCATGCCCCTGATGCATTTTTTTCTGTGGATCAGAGAGAATCTCAAGCATGTCGAGTTGTCGCCCGCGAGCCACGACATGCTGATCGATCGCCACATTTTTTAAATAGCCGAAGCCTCGCTGATGATCACCGAGCATGGCAGTGTTACCCGAACTGTCACCACGCGCGAGAAACGATCCTTGAATCGTCGCTCCTGCGGAAGTGCCACCGATCACCCCTCCCCGATCGAGCACGCCACGAAATTCCCGTTCAGCCAGCGTCCCCTCATAAGCGTCCACGATGCGCCACTGCCGCCCGCCGTCGAACCAAATCCCAGTCGCCTGACGGATCGGCACAACGAACGCTTCACTATCAGCCGCGGCAGGATCGTCGGTGTGTACTACGGTCAAACTGGCAGGCATGATCGAGTTGGCGGGCAGCTTGGATTTTTTAAACGCTTCCAACTTATAGCTGGCGGCCCCGCTCAAGGCCGTCGGAACAATGATAATGTGCGCCTTTTCTCCGCCTGCCAGCTCCACGAAGCGATGAAAAATCTTAGCACCGGCCGCTCCACCCGAGCCACCATCGATGACCAACGTACCTTTTTCCGGTCCTGAGTTCAGCCCCTCGACGGGAAAATTTCGCACCACCGACTGCTCCTCAAGTCGACGATCGAAGCGAAACGGTTCCTTGGCATCGTCGGTCACCGTCACCCGCACCGGCGGACCGAGGCGCCCCTGATCGACCTCGACTCGCTGAACCAACTTCGACAAAAACGGCCGATCGTGAATCCATACGTGGCCGTCGCCATGCATGAGCAACACTGGTTTCCCCAGGCCACCAGCAGCGATCGAGAACGGCAGGAAAAAATCCACCTGCGTCGGCGACGGACGCGCGTGAGCAAATACCACGACCGCTTTCGCTGCCGTGCCATGCGCCAACAGTTGCTTGCTGAACCACGCCAGACACGCCGCGTGGCGTGCCTTCCACTCGGACGCATCGTGAACTTTGCCACCGACTACATTGACACCGACGAACAGCACCTGCCGATGCAAAAAGGCGAAATTTTCCGAGTGCTTGGAATCTCTCTCGACTTCAAACGGCTTCTCCCATTTTTCATCAAATCGATCAAAGTGGGCGATCCAGTGCTGCCAGGCCTCCGCAGGTTGCGCGCAGTCGTTCCACTCATTGTCGCCGGGAATGATAAACATCGGCGCTTTCGATTCGCCGAGCATCGTCGCAACTTTTTTGTAGATCAGTTCACCGCAGGGCGTTCCCCCGGCCTTGATATCTCCGAGGTGAATGGCAAACGCGATATCGGCCGGCAGTTGCTCAATTTGCTTGGGCAATAACTTATTTTCGTAAGGCGCGTAAGGAACGTCGCCCATCGCACAAAAGCTGATCAGGTCATCCGCCCTCGAATCGGCAGTTCCTGCACAGATCGCTGATAGAAGCGCGGCGAGGGCCAGTACAAACACGCGGAGCCTTTTGTTGAATAAAGTCATCTTTTGAAAAGTAAGCAGAACCCACCATAAGCACAATTGCGTTCCTGTAAGTGATGCAGATTTTAACTCTGCTTGCGGAGCAGCCGTCCGCACAACAGTTCGTCCACTGAGGCAGTTTGCAAAACTGCCCCACTTTCGCCGCCTGCTCATACCCGCACGAAAATCTTCTGCCGATACATCCACCACGCAAACGCCCACACCACCAGCCCCGAGCAGACATTCTCGACCAGCTTGGCATACTCCGGCGCAAAACCGATCGAGGCCGCGTAACCGACGCCAAAGAACACCTTGAGCATTTCATTCACCCAGCCGGCGACCAGCCAGACCATGACGTAAACCGCGATCGAGTTCATGCCGAGCACCGCAAACGGCTTGGCGATCCAGCCATTGCCGCGCAGATCGACCATCGCATACAGGCCAGCCAGGATCAGCAGGCACCAGCCACCGCTCCACAGAGCGAACGATGGCGTCCAGATGCGTTTTACCATCGGGCAAATATTGGTCAAGTCGAGCAACAGCCCGAGCGCCAATCCGATGCCGCCCCAGAGCGCAAGTTTTTGCACCACCGCCCAACTCGCCTTCTTACTCGACGTGCGCAGAAATTCGCCCGCCATCAGCCCGAACAACATCGTCGCCAGCGACGAAATAAAACTCAGCGTCACGTAGCCGCCGTTGTTGGCCACGAACGGTTCATGCCTCGGGAACAAATTCAAAAACCAAACATCGAAATAGTGCGCCGGATTGGCATTTTTGTTCCAGTGCGCCAGCCAGCCTGACTCCCAGGGCTCCGTCCCCCTTGCCGGCCAAAGCCCGAACAGCAACCAATAACCAATCAGGATGCCTGCCACCGCTCCCGCCTGCACTTTCCAACCACGATTCCACAACAGAAACAACGCAACGTAACCGAGTGCGATCTGCTGAATGACATCCTCAAAGGTCCAATTGATATGCTCCGTGTAACTCGAGCGCAACACCAGGCCTAACAGAAGCAGAATCAGCGCCCGTCCGATCGCGTGGCGCAGCATCATCCGCCGCGATTGCCCGAGGCTCGCCCGCTTGGCATACGAATAGGCCATCGACACCCCGACCATGAACATGAACGACGGCTGGATCATGTCCCACAGTGAACAGCCACGCCAGGCAACGTGGCTTGCGTGGTAGTCGATCATCTGTGCCAGCCACGATCCGGGATGGGCCTTGGCGATGGCATGCTGCCAGCCATAATTTGCCGCCTCCAGCAACAGCAGCGCCAGCACCAGTCCGCGATACATGTCGAGCGAGAGCAGTCGCTGCTTCTTTTCGATACCA
>JBBKXR010000059.1:0-3203 GCA_037969585.1 Verrucomicrobiales bacterium | reverse complement strand
ATTGGGGCAGCGAAGAATTCAAAAACGAAATGCTCAACAAACTCGAAGCGATGTCGGCAGCCCGACGCAAGCAGGGTTCCGATCTGCCGACGAGCCACAACTATGCGCAGGGCAGCCAGTTCAAGGATCATCATCTCAGCTTGGCGGAAGCGATCATCCGGAGAGGCATCGCGCATTTCGAACTGTCGATCGATTCGGACGATGGCCAACCCTTGCCGAAAATGCCGCGTGGCAACCTCTCCGCAGTTGCCATCGCATGGTCGATCTGCCGCTACACAACGCTGCCGAGACGCTGGGCAGCGAAGCGACTGGGCCTGGGATCGGCAGGCAACGTCAGCGAGCGCGTGCGTCGATTTGAGAAGATCGAGCAGGGGAAGTTGACGAAAGAGTTACGCAGCTGGAAGAAACTGAAATTTTAAATTGCGCACCTGACCCCTATTTTTGACCTTTTTGTGAAGTCTCCGTTTCTCTCCCGTAGGTTTTTACTCGTAGCCGCTCTCCAGGTTGGCATCTTGTGCGCCGTACTACCACTGACTCTTCACGCCCAGACGGTAGAACTTCAGGACCGTCTTCAGCTTTTCACCGACGACTACTTGATCGACAAACTCAGCGGTGAGGCGCAGAAGATGCTGCAAAAACCCGAAGCGAAGGATGTTGTTTTTACCACCGATGCGCCCTGGGAAGGAAATACCTCCGCCTATTTTACCATTCTTCAGGATGGGGACATCTATCGCATGTTCTATCGTGGTTCCGAAGCGACTGAGAAAACACCCAAGGTGGAGAAGGAGGGCGTAATTCCCAAGCCAGTGGAAAGACGGGAAGCGTCCTGTGTCGCTGAAAGCCGGGATGGGATCGATTGGACCCGACCGACAGTGAATGAACATTCGTGGGAGCGATCGAAGGAAAACAACATCATCTGGATGGGCACCTCCGCGGCTCATAATTTCGCACCGTTCATCGACAGGAATCCCGCGGCACTACCAGCGGCGCGCTACAAGGCCATCGGTGGCAAGGGCGGCCCCCGTGGGTTTCAGAGTGCCGATGGACTCCATTGGTCTCTCATCGCTGACAAAGCGCTGGTGACGAAGGGCACCTTTGATTCTCAGAACCTCGCTTTCTGGGATACAGCCCGGAGCGAATATCGTATGTATTGGCGGATTAACCCCAAGTCGGTCCGGGGCATTCGTACCGCCACTTCCCGGGACTTTGCAAACTGGGAGAACGAAGCTGACCTGACCTATCCGGGCAAGCCCAATCCGGACGATCTGGAGTATGCAGACAAAGTGCAACTCTACACCAATGCCATCATGCCTTACTTCCGGGCGCCGCATCTATTGATCGGCTTTCCCACTCAATTCATTCAAAAGGGCAAGCAGAACCCGCCGAAGTTTTACCAAACCCAGCCGCTCTTTATGAGCAGTCGTGACGGGGTGGTGTTCGAGCGCTGGGACGAACCGATCATTCCAACGACGGCACCGGAAGATCGCGACGGCAACCGCGGCAATTACATGGTCTCGGGATTGCTGCAGCTTCCGGGTCAACCCGAAGAAATGTCGGTCTACGCCACCGAAGCGGGGCATCGATCTGGTCCGACAAGGATCCGGCGCTTTGTGTATCGGCTCGACGGATTTGTCAGCGTCCACGCCGGTGCCGGCGGCGGAGAACTGCTAACCAAACCGTTGATTGCCCCTGGAACCGATCTGACCCTCAACTACCGGGCGACCACGGGCGGCTCAGTGCGGATAGAGGTTCAGGATGCAAACGGCAAGCCCATCGAAGGATTTCACCTCGAGGATTGTGTGCCGCTCACCGGGGACAGCGTGGATGCGGTGGTGAAATGGCGGGGAGATCCCGAATGGAAAGGCGGATCATCCGGCATCCGCTTGCGATTTGTCCTCCAGAATGCTGATCTCTTTTCGATAAAACTATAATCACTATTGAAATGAACCGGGAGGTTAGGTAACAAACGAACCGGGGACATGGGTAACCGGTAAAACAGGGCGCTATACCCTGGTAAACCGAGTTACCTTTGGAACTTTGGAACTACGAAAACGATTGGTAAGCCTTGCGGAGAGCGGGCATTTTATTTCTCTATTTCCTATGCGATTACTTGGCTTCACGCTCTTAGGTCTGATCATGGGATCGGTCTTCCTGTGGATGGGGGTGCGCGATATTCTTCAGGGGCGATCGTCAAAGTCGTGGCCCGGCGTTGAGGGAGTTGTACGCAGTTGCGAAGTGAAGCAGTTTCAAGATTCCCAGACAGGAAGGGTCGGACGGCTCAGGTTCCGGACGCCGGGCGAAATATCGCATCGAGCGGTGGTTCAATTTCGCTACGAGATCGAAGACGAAAATTATTACGGGAAAGCGACGCTCAACGATGGCAATGATTCGCCTTCAATGCTTGAGGTCATGGCGCTGGCGGATCGTTACGAGCCGGGGGATCCTATCACGGTGCTCTACGATCCCAAAAATCCCGAAGTGTCGATCTTGGAGGTGGGGCAGAATTCAGGAGCATGGTCAGGGGTCCTGTTCGGCCTCGCGCTCTTTGGAGCAGGAGGCGTCGGCGTCGTGCTATGCTGGAAAAGATTGAACGACGACAATTACGATCATTCCGGCGACTAAATGATCCGATCCCTGGTCGGCAAGGAAAGGATGCATCTGTGACGCGCGCCCTTCCGGCACGTGGCATTTGCTAAGCGTTCATTCCAAGGACCAGCGTAGCGTAAACTTGAAGGCAGGCGGAGCGCATGACGACTCCCACGGTCATCAGCAGAAGGCAAAGGCCCAGATTCAGATACAGAAAGTGGCCGCCCTTGTCACGGACGGTGACCCATACGCAGCAACCGATTCCGGCGAGGGCGAGGGGTGCGATGTAAAGCAGATTGCTAGAGAGTAGATCGCTGGTCACAATCGCCCATCGGGCCGTGTGTGGTAGCGCGGTTCCTTCCGGCAACATTTCGCTGAATAGCCGTTGTGACTTGGAAACGAAACTCAGTGACACGAAAAAATAGACAAGTGCCGGTACCAACGCCGCCAGCGATAGCACCTTCAGCGCCTTACGGACTGAGGCGAATTGTCGTTCGAGAGCGGTTTCCATCCCATGTTTATAGGGAAAATCAGCAGACCTGAAAAGCTCTCAATCGGCGGCGTATACTTTCCCCCAAAATGGGTATCGGGAAAGGGGTCAGGGAAAGGGGTCAGGT
>JBBKXR010000058.1:0-21657 GCA_037969585.1 Verrucomicrobiales bacterium | reverse complement strand
TTGCCGCCAGCCATGTAGAGACCGCCCCCGTTGTGCGTCGAGGTGTTGCCCTCGATGCTGCTGGTAGCATCCATGAAAATCAGGCCCTCGCTGAGTCCGCTGCTGGTGGTGAAAATGCCACCACCAAAAGAGCTGGTGTTGGCCGCAGCAGTGTTGCCGGAGATTTTCACGCCCTGGAAAATGCCGATGCCGCCCTCGTTGGCGACCCCGCCGCCGTGCTCGCTGTTGTTACTGGTTAGGGAAGTGGCCCCGCCCTGGATGGTCAGATCCTTAAAGATCACATTGGCGTTGAACTTAATATTAAAAACGCGATCGATACCGTTCCCGTCGACGATGGTATTGGCAATACCATTGCCGCTGATGACTACCGTTCCGTTAGATTTGAGAATATCGAGATCGCCACTCAGATTGGCATCTTCGATGTAGACACCGTTCGCCCGAACCAGGCGAGTTCCTGCGGCATTTTTAATGTATTCGTTGTTGGCGAAACTGCCGGTAAGTGGTTCCAGGATCAGATACCCGCTGCTGCCATTGTCGACCACTCCGACGATCGTCGCGGTAGGAGCGCCACCGCTCTCCCCGGTGATGGTTTCGCCAACCACAAAGGCACTTCCGCCACCGTTGGATTCGGTGTCGTAGTTCAGTTGAACCGGAGTTGCCGAAGAATGAAGAATGGCACTTCCGTCCGTGACCCCGGCGTTAAAGGTGATCTGATAGTTGCCAGCTGCACTGGCGTTGGCCATGTTAATGGCCTCGCGCAGGGTAATGTCGTAAAGAGTTCCGTTGCCCACGGCGGCACCAAGGGCGCTGGTGATGACCTCGTCGTCTTCGAAGACACCCGTGCCGGTTCCGCGGATGATTTGCAGGGAAAGGCTGCCATCCACGCCGTTGTCCGTATCTGCAACGATCGTGGCCTGGGTTCCGGACGTAGCTCCGGTGACGACCTCACCGACGATGAAATCCGCAGTCTGCCCGTCGTAATTTAATTTTACATCCGTGGCGTCTCCGAGCCGATCCACCTCGATAGTGCCGGCAGCAAAGCTCGCGGGCACTGCATTCGGATCGACCACGCGCACCTGGAACGTGCGGGCGGTAATCGACTGAGTCGTGGTGTCATCCGTGACCGTCAACTGGACGTCGACGAACTGGATCGGATCATCCGCTCCATTGGTGAACGCAAAACTGGCGGCGCCCGTTCCCTGACCGGTGATGGCACCGATAGTCCCGGTACCGGGATCGGTCACCGTCCAGGTGTAGGTCAAGGGACCTGCGCCGGTAGTCGTGGCGGCGGCACTCAAAGATATCGCAGCGCCGGTAATGACATTCTCGGGAAAACTGATTTCGTCCAGCACCAGAGTGGTCGTCACGGGCGCCAGCTCAAAGGCGCCCAGGTCGGCAGTCGAATTGACCCGGCCAAGGCCGCGTTGGTCGGTGGCCACGGTGGAGCCAATGGCGGCGTCTTCCGCCGAGCTGCCGGCGGTGAAGGCATGGCTGCGCGCTGCGCTGCCGGATGGCAAAATCGTCCCGCCGTTATCTGCCAGAGCCGCCAGACCGGGATCGGTAGTGATGCGGCCGGCCGTGTTTCCGTTCAGGCCGGACGATTCATGATCAATAATGATGTTAGCACCGACCAGGGTGACCCGGCGGTAGGTATCGTTGGGCGTGGTTAAATTGACATCCGTATTGCGAAGGTTCCCGGCGACAATGCTGTTTTCCAGGAACACGCCTTCCCGGCCACTGCGATTGTTGCTCCAGATTCCTCCGGCCACGCCTGTCGCAAGGTTGTTGGTAATGGTCGAATGGTTGATCTGCACCAAACCTGCGTTCTGGTAAATCCCGCCGCCATGTTCACCGGTCTGGCTGACCGTGAGGGTCCCGGTGGGGGTTCCTCCGGCCTTCAGGTAGCCGGCGGCGTTGCCGCTGATCGTGGAATTGTCAATTAGGAGGGTGTTGGTGCTCGAGTTAGTCCATGCACCGCCGCCACCGTCGCGAGCCACATTCTCGCTCAGCGAAACGCTGTCCAGCGCAACCGTAGCCTGACCGGTCATGAAAATACCACCGCCGCGAAAGGTCGATTCGTTGCGATCGATCGTTCCCTCCTTGATCGTCAACTTGACGTTGTCCTGAACCCAGAAACCACCCCCGTAAAGAGAACCCGAATCCTGAGTTTGCCGATCCGCCAGGTAGCCAGCCAGGTTGTCGTCTACATTGACGCGATTGCCCGTCAGTTGGGCATCAGACGCCAGATAGGCGCCACCACCATGATCACCGGCAGTGTTGGAACTGAGCGAGGAATCGGTCAAATTTACAATACTGCTGTTGGAGGTGAAAAATCCACCGCCACTGGTCTTCGAAAAGTTCCTGGTGACTGCCGAGCGGACCAGGTCGATCTGACCGTTCTCCAGATAGAAACCACCGCCATTGCCGAGGGTGGAATTATTCGCAATGGTGCTGTCGGTCAATTGAGTGAGACCGTCTCCTGAAAGGAAAAGACCACCGCCTTCCCGGCTGCCTGCGTCGTCGAGCGTTTCATTGAACGTGATATTAACGTGATCGCCGATGATGGTCGCTCCATCAGCGTAGATGCCTCCACCCCGTTCGCCGCCGTTGTCTCCGGGAGCTTTACCGGCATCGTTGTAGGAAACATCCACGTAGGACAGATTCACCGTGGTATTTCCGGTAGTGCGGAAACCGCCACCACGCACCCGGGCGATGTTGGCATCCGCCATGGTGCCAATCTCGATCTGGTTGCCCGCAGCGCCGGTAATGTTCACCGTGCTGCCAGTGCTCGTGTTGTAGAAGCCCGCGCCGTCCTCAGCCAGGTTGCCGATGATCTGGCTGTCGCCGCTGATGGTCACGGTCGAGCCGTTAACATTGTAGAAACCACCGCCATTGCCGCGGATGTCAGTGGCCGTATCCGTCCCGGTCTTGTTGTTGGAAATCGTCACTCCGGCCAGGTCGACGATGCCATCGCCATCATTATAGAAACCGCCGCCGTGGCGCATGATATCGGAATCGTTGTCGGTCAGACCGAGGGGATCGCGCTGCAATTCGTTGCCGGAGATGACCGTGCCCGCACCGGTAGAGTTGACTTTCCCGCCGGTGTTAAAAAAGCCGCCGCCGTGACCCCATGCATCGTTGTTGCTGACGCTGGTGGTGCCGTTCAGGTTGACGATACCGGAGTTGTAAAAGCCGCCGCCGTAACTGTCGTTGCGGATCGCCACCAGGAAGCCACTACCGAGATCCGCAACGTTCGGATCCAGATCCAGGGCCTGATTGTCGTCGACTTTGGTGTTGGTCAACGTGACCGTGCCATTGTTGTAAAAACCACCGCCGTGTTCATTCTCGGCGATGTTGTTGGTGATTGCCGAGTTGCTCAGCTCGACGGTTGCGAAGTAGGCGGCAACGCGGAATGCCCCGCCGCGGGTGCGAGCCGTATTACTGTCTAGAGTGACGTTGTCGCCGATGACCTTCGTCTGCGCATCCGTTGCGTAAAATGCTCCGCCTTCAGCAGCCGTGTGTTTGCTGATATCGACGTTCGTCAGATTGGTCACACTGGCGCTGGTCGCGTAAAATCCCGCGCCAACACCAAGCACCACACCCGAGCCATTTTGCGACACCATGTTGCCGACCAGATCGACGTCAGTCAGATTCGTCACTGCACCGTCACTCGCCCAGAAGCCGCCACCGTGAAGACCATTGATGGTATTATCTTTGCCCGCCTCATTGTTGATAATATCGGCCCCGGCGGAACCATCGATGGTGACCGTTCCGCCCCGATTCCAAAAACCGCCGCCGTGTCCCGTAGCGCTGTTGCCCTGAATCGGGCTTTTACCCGTGATGTTGACCTCGCCCAGATTGTTGAAGAACCCACCGCCGTAGTCTCCCGTATTGACCCCCGTACTGTTATTCAGCACCGCCGTGTCGTGAAGATTGACCGTGCCGTTGCTGTAGAAGCCACCACCGTTTTCGGCGCCCGAGGTATTGTTCTGGATCACCGAACCGGTCAGATCAACAATCGTTCCCAACTGAGCGACACGAAAACCGCCGCCCCGGACATCCGCGGCGTTGTTTTCGATCGTTACATTGTCACCGGTGATTTTCGTATCACGCCGCAAGGCGTAGAAGCCGGCACCATCATCAGCCTGATTACCCGAGATGGTGACATTTTTGAGATTGATCTGGCTTTCTTCGGTCGCGTAGAAACCACCACCGGTCCCCTGGATCGCCGTTCCAGCCGCATTCTCCACCTTGTTACCCGTGATCGAAAATGCAGTGCCGTCATTGAGATTCAGCGTGGTTCCCAGTGAGGCATAAAAACCGGCACCACTGCTCTGCGCGCTGTTGTTGGTGATCGATGTCGAATTCAGCAGCGTCACACTACCCTTGTCGTGAGCGCGAAAGCCACCGCCGACACTGTTGGCCCGGTTACCGGTGACGGTCACCCCGTCCAGCGTCAGCGTGCTGCCTGCTGACCAGATATAAAATCCACCGCCGTCCCTGGATTCGTTACCCGAAATCGTACCACCGGTCAGCGAAACGTTCGCGCTGCCACCTGTGCTGAAGAAGCCACCGCCGCCTGCCGTCTCAGCTCCCCCATTCCGAATCGCCTTGTTGTTGGTAAAGTCGGTATCGGTCGCTACGATCGTCCGGCTGTTGTTGTAGACACCACCACCCAAAGCACTGGTATTGTTGTTGACCGAGTCGTGAACTTCGTTGCCGAGGATGTCGACGTTGAGAAGGGTCAGCAGGCTGCCATCGTGATAAATACCACCGCCGTTGTTCTCATCGAGGAAACCCCCGGTAATCGTCAGATTTTCGAAGGTCACATCGGCACCGCCGAGCAGATGGAATATCCGGTCGAGTTGATTGGCATCGATGATGGTCACTCCCTTACCGGCACCGGTAATCGTCAATTTCCCGCCGACGCTGACACTGACGATATCCAAATCCCCGGTTAGCGCAGCATTCTCTGAGGTACCCTCCGTGACTCCCGCGCTTGCCCCCGCGTTCTGATTCGACGCTCCACCAAGCGAATCAAGCCCCAGCTCGTAGGTGCCCGCCGCCAGTATGATGACGTCATCATCTGTGGTTGCGTTCGCCGCGATTACCGCATCGCGCAGGGTAAGATTGACACCACCCAGAACTTCGTCCGTTTGCACCAGCGGGGTAAAAGTCGCGTGCACGCGATTTTCAACACTTCCCGGCACCGCATTCAATGCATCGCCAGCGACAGGCAGTCGACGCACGCCCGTTTCAGCGGCACCATACATGATGTCATTGGCTGCCGCCGTGTCGTATATATCGTCCAAACCGATGACATGGCCCTGCTCATGCAACAGCAGCGTAAGCAAGTCCACTTTGCCGTCCGCACCACCGCCGACGTTTGCCTGCATGCCCGAAAAGGCCATGCTCTGAGAAAATTCCGCGTCATCGAACGGAGTGCCATCGACAAACCACCCTCGACCATTGGCATCGCCATCGATGGTGATCACACTTCCTTCGGCGGTGCCGGCGTAAAGCACCGACAAATCGTCGATCCGATAACTGATCCCCGCCAGGGCATCCTCTTGCTCACTGGTCAATCCCGTCGACTGCCAGCGTTGGGCAGCCACACCAGCGAGCTCATCGAGAGCTTCTTGAGTGAGGATCTGTGCCTGCTGCGGCTGGTCTACCAACAAAACCACCTGATCAGCCGGAACATCCGAAGCGCCAACCGTAGCCGGCAGAGAGACCGTCTCCGCATCGACCTCTCCAACCACAGCCACCGTTTCTGGCGCACCATCCGTAAGCTGGACTCCGCCGGTCGCAGTATTAGGGGTTGATGCAGGAGCTGGCGCCTCAGCAGGCGCTGTTTGCTCCGGTGGCTGTTCGCCTTCGATCGGAGCGGGGCTACCGGAATAGAGAATTCTCGGTTCCAGCTGTTCGGCCAGTAATTCGCGCGATTTGACAGATTGGGGTGCCTTCCGGGATGCGCGGCGACGTGACGATTGTCGTTTTTTCATCAATATGCAACGAGACACATGCTCGGCAGCATCTGATCGAATCGGGAAATTCGAACTGAGCCACGCGAGAATGCCTCTAATCTGGGGGGGGGATACTAGGGGAGATATAAAACCGCTCTGCCGTCCCTGTAATTAGCAGGGAACGCCGGAGCAGGCGCAGCCTAATGGATTCCCTTAGGCGGTGTCAAACCTCTTTAGCAACAATGACTCGCAGCGATGCTAAAATCGGGATTTTTAAAATCTGTGTAACTCTATGACCTGCAGATAGTCCTCACGGGATTCCAACGGGAAGAGTTGACCTATTCTCTCGCTCCGTGTTCACTCCCGATTTGAGCGAAATTCCGCACCCCAACTCCTCCTCCGATGGCAAAGAAAAAGATCACCCGCAAAAAAGACTCGCCCACCACGATCGATCCTTACGATGCCATTCCCTACGTCGGTCGGCCGCGCGCCTTCGCCCATCCGGACGATCTCGCTACTCGCGCTCACCTGTTTGGATTGACCCCGCCACCCGTCGAAACGGCGCGAATTCTGGAGATTGGCTGCGCCGATGGGGCCAATTTACTGTCGATCGGTGCCAGCCTTCCGAAAAGCGTGTGCGTCGGCATCGACCGCTCAGCAAACCAGGTCGCCACCGGCGAAAGCCTCGTCAAAGCCGCCGGCCTGAAAAACGTATTTCTAGGTGAACTCGACTTTCGCGAACTCCCCGAAAAGCCCGACGAAACCTACGACTACATCATCGCCCATGGCGTTTATTCGTGGATCGATGCCGACGCTCAGGCAGCGTTGATCGATAAAATTCGCAGCCACCTGTCATCCCATGGCGTCGCTTTTGTCAGCTACAACTGTTACCCCGGCTGGCATCTCCGCCAAATGGTTCGCGAGTTTTTGCTCTATCACACAGGCGGCGTCGAAGATCCGCAGGAGCGCGTTAACCGCTGTCGGACCGCACTGCCCGGCCTGATCCAGAGCGTTCCACAGCACCTGCAGGGCTACGCAGCTCTGCTCGTCGAAGAGCATCAGCTCATCGAGCGCACCAGCGACGACTACATCGCCCACGAACACCTTGAAGCCGACAACCGCCCCTGCTACTTCCACGAGTTCGCCTCGCGCCTCGAAGCCAACGGCCTGCAGTTCCTCTGTGAAGCCGAACTCAGTTCGATGCAGGCCAATCGCTACCCACAGGCGCTTGGACAGCTGGCCGACCAAAACAACGATGGCAGTGACGCCGCCCTCGACCCGATCAAGGCGGAGCAATACCTCGATTTTGCCCGTCTGCGCATGTTCCGCCAAACCCTGATCGTCCACGCCGACCTCAAGATCGTTCGCCAACTCGGACCGGCTCGCGTTCGCGATCTATCGGCTTCGGCTTATGGCGTATATCAACAGAACCAGACAGCTATCAACGACCAGTCAGAGACCTTCCAAGGTGAAAAAGGCGTCTCCGTCACCACCGCCCACCCGCTCGCCAAAGCCGCCATGCGCGTACTGGCTGAAAATTGGCCTAATCGACTACCATTCAGTGAATTGGAATCTTTTTCACGCTCTATGCTAGCTAATTCGTCGAGTCCTGCAGCGCAAACTGAAGACGTTGAAAAAGGCACCACAGCGATCGCTGAAGTCCTTCTCGCCGGCGCTACCGCCGAAATCGTCAATCTCCACCACAGTCCAGCACGCTACACCACCAGTGTCAGCGATAAACCTGTCGCCAGTTCGCTGGCACGAGCCCAGGCCGTCGTCGGTGCCAGTGTCTCCACCTTGAGGCATCGATCATTGACTCTGACCAGTCTTGGGCAGCACATGATCAACCTGCTCGACGGCAAGCATGACCACGGTCGATTGGCTGGCGCCGTCGTCAATCTGGTCGAAGACGGCAAATTCGTGCTTCAGGAGAACGGGCTTGCTGTCACCGCAGCCGATGACCGCAATCGCCTTGCCAAACAACAGATCAGCGCCCTGCTCGACGATTTCGCCCGCGCCGGGCTTCTGACTGCGTAAACAGCCTAGGACTTGCGCTTTGCAGCCTTCTTCTTCGCCTTCGCTGGACGGTTCTCAACAACCTTCGGGTCCGGCTTAGGTGCAGGGCCTGAAGCGACCGCTTTCTCCTGCCGATCGATCGCCTGGTCGATCAGTGCTCGCAGACGAGCCGCGCCCGCCCACGACAGAGCGATACGCGAGTGAATCGGCAAAATCGGATCCCCCGTCTCCGGGTCGGGAACGGCACCCGAAGAAAAATCCAGAATCAGGTCTTCGCGGTTTGCTGAAACGACAATCTGGTTGGCGTAAGTCGCAGAGGTCGTCTCGTAGCGGACTTTCAGCTTGGTGGGATCAGAATCACTCATCGGCTTTCACAATGTAGACGATTGGCGACTTATCAAGGCGGAATCTCCCGCTCCCAGTCGATGCCCCCCTTTTAGGGGCTAACGGTCCCAACTACGACTCTTGCCGCTGTTCCGCCGCGCAGCGCCAACGCCGTGTTGTCGATCCGCATCCTGACTTCAACCGTACCGGTCGATGATTTGACGATCGGCGACACATACTCGATCAACCCGTTGACGACCTGTTCACCGCCGGCCCCTGCCTCCGTCACCACCCTGAGAAAATCCCCCACTTTCAGGTCCCGCGCCGCCTTTTCCGGTAAATGCGCCGTCGTTTTCAGCATATTCAGCTTCACCACTCGGATCAGGTAGTCCGGCTCGCCCGGCTGACTGCGCAGCGTTGACACCGGCTCGGCCACGTCCTTGACGATCTCGACAACTACCCCGTCGATCGGACTGCGCAGGATGCGACGCTCGACCTCGGCGCGAATCCGCGCCGCGCTCAGCTCATAAATTTTCACCTCCTCCTGCGCCGCCAACAGCAGGCCTTCGGTCGATTTTGTCGTCGCCGCCTGCCGATCGATCTCCGCCGCATTGGTGCGCCCCGCACCGCGCAGGGCCTCAAGTTTGCGCAATCGTTCGCTCTGCATCTCGTAGTCCGCCTCGGCCGCAATCACGCGCCCCTTGCCTTCCGCCTGCGCCACCGCAACTGCCAGTTGCGCCTGCAAAACCTCCAGGTCCAACTTGATCAATTCCTGCCCCTCGCTGACCGCGTCCCCCTCCTTGACCAGAATCTCGCCAATCACGCCCGATTCCACCGAAGAAATCTCGATACTCCGATACGGCTCGAGATAGACGGGAACGGAAGGGACCGTCGCGTTCGGGATCACTGCCGCGCCCGTCGCAGTAGCCTGCTGAGCCCGCGCAGTTTCCATCTGAAAGGCCAAGCAACAAGTGATCACCCCTGCGATAGTCAGGGCAGCGGTATTTCGAAAAAGGGTCGTCGTAATCATAGGCACCTTAGGCTGTTAAGCCAAACTTCGCCGCGTGTCCTCCACCCAGCGGTCGCGCTCGTCCATCTGCAGGCGCGATTCATAACGCTGAAGCTCGACGTTTTCCTGCACTTCGTCAAACAACCTCGACAGACGACCGGACAGTTCGCCTTTATCATCCGCTCGCGCTCGTTTGAGCTTTTTCACCGCATCGCCACCGTAGTTTTCCATCAGGAAATCCTCCGCGCTGACAAAAAACTGCGCACTTCCCGGTTGTCCCTGGCGCGCGCCTCGTCCCATCAATTGCCGATCGATGCGCACCGAATCGTTGCGCTCCACGCACAGCACATGCAAACCACCCGCTGACTCGGCCTCCGGCGAAAGATCGATGTGCGTTCCCCGCCCCGCCATGTTGGTGGCGATGAGAATACTGCCCGCCTGTCCCGCCGCTGCGACGATGTTGCTCTCCTCACCGTCCTGCTTGGCCGTCAGCACGGCATGCGGCATACCGATCGCTACCAGCCGTTCAGCGATGGCTTCACTGACACGAATGTTGCGCGTTCCGACCAGTACCGGTTGTCCGCGCTGAAAACGCTCCTGCAGATCCGCCAGAACCGCATCAAACATCTGCTCTTGAGTTTGAAATACGCGCTCGGGATCGATCTTTCGAATGCAGGGACGATGCAGCGGGATCGGCTCAACCGGCATTTCAAAAAATCGCCAGAATTCGCCCGCACTTTCCGCCGCAGTCCCGGTCAGACCACACATCCGCTCGTAGAGACGAAAGTAGCGCTGCCGAGTGATGCTTGCCGCCGTCTCCGTCTCGGAACGAATCTCGACATTCTCTTTCGACTCGACCGCCTGATGCAATCCCTCCCGCCAGGTTCGCTCTTCGTGACGACGGCCCGTAAATTCGTCGACGATGACAACCTTATCTTCGGCATCGACCACGTAGTGTACATCACGCAAAAACAATAGCTGAGCCTTCAGCCCATTCATCACATAGCTCTCCCAGGGACGACGCAGCAGCGCCCAGGGGATGTCCTCACACTCATGAATGCGTTCGCTACCCGATACCGTCAGCTCGATCCGCCGTTCCGCCGACTCAAAGCGGTAGTGCTGCCCTTCTTCCAAACTCGCCGCCAGATCGCGGGCACGGTCGTACGGATCGCGGATCTCACCATCGCTGCTGACCGCCTCACTGATGACAAGCGGCGAACCCGCTTCGTCGATGAGCACACTGTCGACCTCGTCGATGATCGTGTAGACCCGCTTTTGACGCTGACAGAGTTCCGGCAACGGCGCACGCGTGCCCAGTAGTGCATCGCGCAATCGCTCGCGCGGGCCCGGACGCGGACAACGCAGCAGCGCCAGCTGATCGCGCATGTAGTCGAAACCAAATTCGTAACCGACACCATAAGTGATGTCTTGCTCGTACTCCGCCAGCTTCACCGCAGGCGCCACCCGCTCCGGCAAAAAGCCGCAACTCAGTCCCAATTTACCAAAAATCGGACGCGCAAACTCGTGATCCCGCTCCGCCAGGTAGCCGTTCACGGTGACCACGTGCACGCCTTCGCCAGTCAGGCCGAACACAAAAGCCGGCAAAATGATCGCCAGCGTTTTGCCCTCTCCGGTCGCCATCTCCGCGACACCGCCGCGCACCAGGGTCAGCCCGGCGAGGATCTGCTCCGGATAATGAAACAAGCCAGTGACCCGCCGCGACGCTTCCCGCGCCAGTGCAAAACCCTCTTCAACGATGTCATCGACCTCGACATCAACCAATGTCAGACGCTCCTTAAGCTCAGCCACTTTCGCCCGCAAACTACCATCATCGAGCGCCGCCATCGCATCCGCCATAGCCTCGATGCGCTGCAACCGGGAGGCGTCCGAGTTTTTACCACGACCGCCCTGATTACTGCGTCCGAAACGCCGTGCCAGACCCGCCTTTACGAAGCCGCGCTTATCATACTGGGAACGAAAAGTGAGCGCCATGAGAAGTGGCTGCAACAATAGCGTCGACTGACGCAGAAAGCGACCCTTCAGCGACAAATTTGACGAATGTCACCACTCCGTCGACCGCTCCGCGCAACCCCTACCGCTATTCCACTGCCATCGTTCGTTTGTAAATGCTCCAGAGAACTCCCGCCACCCCATAGGCAACTCCCGCCGCGAGGATCCAATCGTCAACATCGTGGAGTATCAGTGCGCTACTGCTCACGGCTCCAGCGAGAAACGACAATGTTAGACAAACAGGGATGAGTAACTTCCAAGCCTCAATCCGGTGGCCGCGCATCTTCATACCCAGATGAATGCCAAAATCCGTAAATATGCCTGTCAGATGGGTGGTCCTCAGCACCAGCCCACGATAGCGGCTGGCAATCGCATTCTGAGTGCCACAAACCGCGCTGGCAACGCCGATGGCAAGCAGCGGGTACTCGACGTGAACGAAATGGGCAACAATCAGAAATGCACCGAGCGCCGACAATATCCGGCCATACGGCATGGTGATCTCGACCTTAGGGTGATGCAGCAAAAAGCCGGAGATCGTCGCACCGCAGATAAATCCAAGCGTTGCCGTTGCAACATTCACGAGGTGAAAGCCACTGCCGCTGCCAATGGAGGAGAGCCCCGAGCCGATCCTCGCGATGTCTCCCGTCAAGTGACTGACAGAGGTCCCCGTTCTAAGAATAAACCCCGTGTTCAAAAACGAAGCACCGAATGCCAGAAGGCATCCTCCTAAAACGACTTGGGTCGGTGAAAATTGCCGCATTAAACTTCCCTCATGACGTCATGGTTCCCCACCCCTTACTTGGACACTAGCGTAGACCTTCCATCACATGTTTTCACCACCAAAAACCTCTCGATTCGCGGCGAGTCAAAGATCCGGTGCGGCGAATCGCCGGGCACTCGCGCGCACATTGCAGGACCACTCTAATCCGCAGTCTGGGGCGCGCTGAGGCTCTTGCTGTAGAACCCCGATTGATCGAAACAGCACACCCGCCGCTTGCCAGAAGCCAGCATGTCGCACGCATTCTCGATCCGACGCTTGCGAGTCTTTGCCTGCTTGGCAGACTCTACCCAGTGGATCCAATCGAGCCGCGCGATGGTCGTCGTATCATCCCACACCACCTTTGCTTGCGGACACTCGCTCAGGGCTTCAAGCAGATCAGCCGGCAGCGTGGGCTCTGGCTCCAGTTTCACGGGAGTGATCTGCAGCGTAACCCTGTCACCTACCTGCACACCTGAAGCTTCACGCAGTTCCTCATCTACTCTCAGCCAGTGACTCAACCGTCCGTCCGGTTCGAGCGTGGCTTGAAAAGGATAACCATTGATCGTGCCCTCCACCGTCGTTCTGCCACGCCTCGGCAGCCCGTCACTCGCCGATTTGGGTAAGACTAGAAATGCCCAGGGACTACCCGCACCCGGCTTGGCCGGAGCCAGCAGCTTTACTTTGAAGCGGGATTTTGCGGCTACTTTACTCATTCGATAGTTTCATTAACGTCGAACACGCGACGTGTGGCACCGCCGATTGGCAGCGCCGATTGGCAGCGCCGATTGGCAACAGGATTAAGGCATTGAGTAGACAGTCTATCGCTGATTCGGAGGCATCGTGTTGAAGAAATCAAGAGGATCAAAGGCGACGTCGGGTTCGTCTGCCCAGACCAGTTGAAGCTGCCTTTTCTCCATGATGTCAGTCAGACGCGATAACATAAATCGGATAGCGAGAATCATGGCCTGGAACTGGTCGATGCCCATGATCGGAACGCCCGCAGTTTCAAGCCCATCCAGCTCAACCCTGACCGCAACATCAGCGGGATATTCAATCCTGCGGAACGGATAACCCAGAACGATTCGGAACGGTAGTTCGCCACCGTTCTTATACCGGGCGATCAGCGACAACTCCGCAAGGTTCTCGCCACTGTCTTCTCGAAATCTCTCTTGCGCCTCTGGTGATGGATCGATCATGGTTTTTGGGCGAACGCCACCGGCAAGCCGATCAGGCCAGACGGAGACAGTCGCAGAAAAGGTAAGTTTCGAGTCGAATTCAGGCGGTCAACCCATCACCAGCGCTGATGGCCATCGCCTGCTCATCAAGGCCGGGAAGCGCGTTCGAAATACACAGACTCGAGTTGGTAATATAAGTCTTCGTCATAATCCAAAAACCCAGATTCATCTGCAGAAAACACGTCAGCTTCAAAACAATCGGCAATAAAATTTGCGAACTCGGTGAGAGTTCCGAAATAGCCCTCCCCCGGATCCTCAAGCATATCATAAAACACAAACGGAGTCCCGGATCGTAAATCAATGAAATAACCGTCACCGGCAAAATCGTCCAATATCTTCAGTGAGTTGCGACGAGTTTCCGAAACCAAGGGGACTTTGCGGATGAAGTTCCGATCTTCCAGCGCAGCATCGATTGATAGCGGAGCCGCAAGGGGAAGAATAGAAACCATCCGTGATTTCGCCCCATTGTGCCACGCGAACCATTCCTCCAGCGGTTGATTTACGGCACCTCCGAGAGCTGATCTGAGATGCGCAATTTGCGCTTCGTCTGCACCAGCGTGCAACTGAGCAGCGATCGATGGTGCCGCAGCGTTGATCGCACGATCCAGCCTGTCTAGAGCATCCTTGAGCTGGCTACTCTCAGCGGCAGACATCTCGACATTGGGGTAGGTTTTCGCCTCAAAGGGATGGCAACCCGTGAAGACAATTGCCCAAGCGAAAGCGATTAGATAATTTGCTGAAAGTTTCATTTCGGAACCTGCCATTCAAAACCAAGCGTCGCAGCGGCAATCGGAGTTGAGTGGGCAGGTATACTAAATCGACTTTCGATTCATGACTGAATCTGATCGATCAACCGTGCCTTGTGCCTTTGTTAGTCTCAGGGGTCGTCATGGTCACCGATGAATCCTGCTGTCGCAGCTCGGCCTCAGAAACGCAAGCCTCCACAGAAGCGTCAATCCAATCAATCCCGAGATGAGAGCTACAGAAGCAAGTCCGATCACCCGGAAGAGCAACAGAAAATTAGGCCCTCCATCGCCAGCAAAGTTCATCGGAATTCCAAGATCGTGTCGTAACCATAAAACGCATATTGCACAGACGATGAAGGTAATCAGAATGGCTAGTGTCCGTCTCATTCGATTTTTTCCTGGCACAACAAGTTTGGTATTTCATCCCGTCCTAAATTGCCCAACTCCTTTATAGTTCACCTGGAAACTTCAGATGGGGTAATACGTGAACTAGGGGGCAAACTTCATCTAGGAGATTCCCACTTGTTCAGTGTGCACAAAAAATTGCGGAAATTCGAATAATTTCGTCATCCTTGACGAACGATCTGATTTCAAAATGCGTTACTCGTGTAGCGAGCCGGAATCCCTAAGATCGCGTGTTTCGTCGTCACTTCGCGCCCGCCTCTTTGACCACCCCCGGCGACCGCGCTCCTGTCCCTTCCCGCTTGGTCAAACTATCGCCGAGTTCGGCTCGTGCCTTCTCGGCAAAGGCGAGCATTTTCTCGACCTGCTCGGGATGTTGTTCGGCGACGTTCTGCTTTTCAGAGATATCCCCGTTCAGATCGTAGAGCTCAACTTTGGTGCGCAGGTTATCGTATTTCACCGGCAAACCGCCCTCGCCGCCTTCGCGACCGTTCAGGGTCCGATACGCATGCGGAAGGTAAAGTTTCCAGTGGCCCATCGAGACCGATTGCAGCTCGTTCTTTTTGTAGTAAAACCAGTAGCCATCATGCGGATTGGTCGCACCCTCGGCACCGCTGAGCAGTGGCCATATATCGAGGCCGTCGATCTTCTGTTCCGGCATTTTGGCATCGATCAGTTTGGCCAGCGTCGGCAGCATGTCGATGTTCATGGCGGGCTCGTCGCACACCGTCCCGGCCGGAATTTTTCCCGGCCAACGCATGATGCATGGTTCGCGCACGCCGCCTTCCCAAACGGTGCCCTTGCCCTCGCGCAGCGGCGTCGCCCGGCCGGAGTGCTCGCCATAACTCAACCACGGACCGTTGTCCGAAGTGAACACGACCAGGGTGTTGTCATCGAGGCCGTTGGTCTTAATGGCGTTCAGGATCTCGCCGACTGACCAATCGATCTCGGCGATGACATCACCGTACAGTCCGCGTTCGGTCTTGCCGCGAAAACGTTCAGAGACAAACAGCGGCACGTGGGGCTGCGGATGCGGCACATACAAAAAGAACGGTTCGGTGCGGTGACGATTGATAAAATCCACTGCCCTCGCCGTCAGTTGCGTTGTCATCATCGCCTGATCGTGTTCGTCCGCTTCGCGCAAAGTTTCTGTGCCTTCGATCAGCGGCAGTGGCGGAAAGTGTTTCGCCGTCGGATGCTGCGGCCACATGTCGTTCGAGTAGGGAATCCCGTAGTATTCGTCGAAGCCATGATTCGGCGGCAAAAACTGCTTGGCATCGCCGAGGTGCCACTTGCCGAACATCCCGGTCGCGTAGCCCTTTGATTTGAACATTTCAGCCAGGGTCAATTCCTCGGCTGCAATCCCCGTTTTCGATCCCGGCCCGAGCGCGCCGTGGATGCCGACCCGGTTCGGATAACACCCCGTCAACAGCCCGGTCCGCGATGCCGAACACACCGGCTGCGCGGCATACCATCGCGTAAACAGCCGCCCCTGCTCCGCCATCTGGTCGAGGTTCGGCGTTTCAAAGCCTTCCGCACCATACGCGCCGACATCGGCGTAGCCTTGGTCGTCGGTAAAAATGATCACCACGTTCGGGAGACGCTCATCCTCCGCCGCAGTGATTACGCTCAGGGCTCCGAAGAGCGCCAACCCAACAATGGCAGGAAATTTCATGCCCAAAGCAAAGCAGATCACCCAGCGAAACGCCAGCCCGGTTTGACCGGTTTCGAGCCTTGCGAAATTACGCGCTCAGTCCATCCCAAACCCTCGCGTAATCATCAGTCTCCCCAACCAACAGTGCCGGTGGCAAGTCAGATGGTAGCGCGGCGTGAAGGTCGCGCTGCGACCAAGCGCCGGGACAGTGGCTCTCTCGATGGCTACGGCGAAATGCCAGACTATTTCCCACCGCTTATCCTTCGTCTCCAAACGGGCGATAGCCATCCATCAGCCGCTGCATTTTGTAAACGCGCTCCACCGGTTGCGCGGCACCGGGCATTTTCTGCCACAGTTCATCAGCCTGTTTACTGAGATCGCCAATGGCCTGCTCGAACGAAGGCAACCACTCGTCGAACTCCGTCTCCAGTTGCGCCTTTTCAACTTCGTCGCTGCTCGCAGCCATCGCGGCCAATCGATTCCTGTGATCGACCCGCCAGTCCTGCATCGAACGCACCGGTCCGGAGTTTCGCAGTCGGTTCAGCTCGGCTACCTGAGCAGCTTGTTCGCGTTGCGGGGTGTAGGACGAATTGCCAAGGTCGATCCCTATCTCGAGCGCGGTCGAGGTGAAAATCCCAATTACCGAGTCATCAATCGACAGCGCGAAACGGGCTGACGGCAAACCCTGTATCTTCAACATCTGCCGATTCAAGCTGCTGCCATTTGCCGCATTGAACCCACCTTGAGCTTCGTCCGGAACCCGCCATGGCAACGATTTTTCCAGCAAGTGAAAGGTCAGGCTGGTGATGCCATTTTCACCAAGCTCCGATGCGCAGGCGCTGACCTCGGCATTGTCGGTGCAGACCACCCACGGCGCGGCTGGGTCATCGTGATTCAGAGCGATCTCGACATCGCTGACCGGAGGAAAATCACCGAACGCTTCACGCAGGATCGTCACCGCCATGAGAGCATGGCCCGCCGGCGAAGGATGCAGAGAATCCGGTATCAGCGAAAACGAAGCGTCGCCGGCGCGGCCCTTTTTCATCGCCTCCAAAAGCGGCCCACGCACATCGACAAAGGCCAGGCCTCGGTCAGCTGCGATCGTTTCCGACATTTGACGAAAGCGCTCCATCACAGCGTCGTAACCAAGCAGCTTAAGATCGTCGTACCCTACTGCCTCGCCATCGCGCAGCTGATCCCTCCACTCGGCCTCGACGTCATAGACGGTCGGCGATACCACCAAGGTCTGCGATCCGTTCCCGGTGATTCCTTCCAACAGTGCCCTCAGGTCGTTCCGAAATGTCTCACCGATTTCATCCCGGTAACGACGAAAGCCGCCGTCGTTCATGCCCAGTAAGACCACGGCCAGATCGGCCTGCTGCGCAAACTCATCAGTTGGGTAACGCGCCAACACATCGCCAGCGCGATCACCGGCGACGCCGGCATTTCGAAATTCCAGGTTCCAGTGCGGGTAGCGAGTGACAAAGAACGTCTCCAGATACTGCGTGAATTGCGCGTGATGAGTGATGCTGTCGCCCAGCCAGACGACACGGTCGCCGTCCCCAATTTCGACACGCTTCGACGCATGCCGAACCGCTGACTCCTGCGCAACATCGCCCGCAGGCGCAACCTTTTGTTCACACCCTCCTGCCAGAAATCCGGCAACAAAAAGTGCGATCGCCGCAGCGATCGCACGCTCTCCAGACGTCGCTGCGGACGCACTGCTCACTCAGCGGCAAACGGGCTGGTGGCGAGCTTTTTGAAGGCGTCTTTGGCGGCTTCAACGGAAGCGTCTGGTCCGTAGAGTTTGAGAAATACTGGACCGCTTTTACTTTCGACGACAGCGGCGAGCATCGTGTAGTTTTCGCGCGGCGTGGAATTGCCGGAGAAGGGACCACCACTCGGCTCGTTGAAAGTTCCTGCAGCCTTCAGAATACTGACTTTAGTGCCGTCGAACTCGAGATCTTCCTCTTCAACTTTCGGTTCGCCGGCGAACTGGCCGATCCAACGGTCGAGATTGGCGCGAGTGCCACCGCCCTGATTGGGGAAGTGGTAAAAAACCAGATCGAGGTCGGCGAGTTTCTCGTCTTCGTGGTCGTAGGTCAGCTCGGCGGCACGCATCGGGCTGGTCACCTGCTTCTCTTTCCAAGGCTTAGCGAATTTAAAAGTGAACCCGGCCAGCACAATGGTCTCCTCGCCTTCATCGGCGGCGGTGAGATCAAACTTGAGCGAGCCGCCGACAACGGCGATACCAACGAGCGCCGCGAACAATGTGGCGAGAGGACGATGCTTTTGAATAGACGAAACTTTCATGGTGACCACAACCTAATCCCAGCCGCGACACGATTGCCAGTGCTTTTCCAACTTTGACGCGATCGAGGCATCGTGCCCTGTGTGACCGACCACAGGTCGGTCGCATCAACTATGGACAGCGCCAACCAAGTCCCAATCAGCCCATTCAAAAGTTCGGCGCACCCAACCGCATCTGCCAGCCGGCGCCGCAGACCTAACGGCGGCTCTCGACCCGGACGGCCGGCTTTCTTCCTGTGGCACCCACGGTTACGCCGTCGCCCTCTTCCTCGGTTGAAGCCAGCACTCGGTGCGGCGGAACCTCAACTTTCTGGCCCGCGTAAATATAAAGGAAACTGCCAGGCTCCAACTTCGAGAGCACGTACTTCATGTCCTCTTCAGAAACTGCAGGACAACCCGCGCTGCGACCGATCCGCCAGCCTTCACCAGCTTTCAGATTTGCCCACTTGGCTTCATCGGAAACGTAATTGGCTGAATGCAGAACGATTGCTCGTGAGTAGGCGCTGCTGTTCACTCCCGGCTCGAGACCATGAAGCTTGAGAGATTTGCCATGCTTGCCGTAGTAGGTATTGCCGATCTGGTAAAGCCCCAGACTGGACTGGCCCGAACCGGAACGGTCGGAAAAGCTTTCGGCGTATTTTGTTCCACTGCCGTAACCGTGAGCAACCAAGTGCCGGCTCTCGGCCTTGCCGTTGGCATTGTAGATTGTCATCCGCTTCTTGGTCGACGGCTGAGTGAAGTCGACGACGGCAACGTTATTGACGCGCTCCTTGGGGACCCCCTTCGAATAGAGTGATCGCATCGCAGCTGTGTAACCCGAATCGCTCGATGACTTGCAACTGGTCATCGATCCCGCACTGATAAAAACAGCGGCTGTCAGGCCACAACGGATTGCTAGTTGACTCGCGTTCCTCATGCTCGGTTCTCCAATAAGCTGACTTCAAATTCTTAAGTCACCAAGCCTCCACAGCCCGGGATATGATTTACTTAAGAATGGTTAATAAATACTACTTTTCTGGAAATTCAATGAATTTTCAAAAATGATAATCGCGAACCGCCGTTTTTACGATCAAACGATAGGCGGGTCAAATGCATTTTCCGCGCCAAAATATGACTGGTCTCCGATTTTTTGCGCAAAAGTCGCCCTGTTCTCGCCTTTGCATTCGTCGCCCGTCCTCCTACGCTGCAATCGATGCAACGATTGAAGTCCCCCCTCCACCGTTCCGCCTGCTGCCTGATTCTGGCTTCGATCACCACAGCTTCGCCGATACTGGCCATCGATCTGAATGGCGATGATGTCAGCGATGTCTGGCAAGCGATCGGTGAAAAAGGCGCGCCTCCCTCTGCCATCGCCGACTCTCCCGACAGCGACGGCGATGGACTCAGCGACTGGGAAGAACAGCAACTGGGCTTCGATCCTACCAACCCAGCCAGCGTCCGCTCAGCCACCGCCGGTGGCGACGCGGAACAGTTTACAGCTTTGTGCGTGAACGCTCAGGAACCGCTCTCCTCCGAGAGCGCCGCACGTTTTTTGCTGCAAGCGACGCTCGGCCCCACCCATAAGGAAATTGCCCGGGTGCAGAAACTGGGCTTTGAGCACTGGATCGACGCTGAACTCAAGCGCGAGCCGACACTGACAGAGCCCTACATCGAATACCTTGCCAGTCGCAACGCTGCCGACATTTCTGAATCGAACTACAAGTTCGCCTATCACAAGATTCAATCGGCAGGCAACAACATCGGCTACCGCAACACGGCCACCGCCTGGATGCGGGCCGTGCTCGGCGGCGACGATCACCTTCGTCAGCGGGTCGCCTGGGCGCTGAGCCAGATCGTCGTTGTCTCGTCAAACGACACCAACATTCTCACCGAGGGTATGTGCAACTATTACGATCAGTTGCTCGAAGGTGCGTTTGGCAACTACGAAGACCTGCTGCTCGACGTCACATTGCATCCGATGATGGGCAAATACTTGAGTCATCTCGGCAATCGCAAAGCCAATCCTGCGATCAATCGTTTTCCTGACGAAAACTACGCTCGAGAGGTCATGCAGTTGTTCAGCATCGGTCTGTGGGAACTCAATCCCGATGGATCGATGAAGCTCGACGCCGCCAACGAACCGATCCCGACTTACTCGAACGAGGACATCCAGACGCTCGCCCGTGTCTTCACCGGACTGTGGATCGGCGGCATGGATTATGGCAAAAATGAATGGGCCAACTACGACCAACCGATGGCGATGTTCGCCGACCGCCATGACACCGATGAAAAGATCGCGCTCGGCGGTCGACTTCATTTACCGGCCGACAATGCGCCGATGAAAGACATCGAGGACACGGTCAAGACGCTCGCCCAGCACCCGACCACTGCGCCATTTCTTTCGACGCGACTGATCAATCACCTGGTCACCTCCAACCCTTCGCCCGAATACATCGAACGAGTCTCCACCGTCTGGACCGAGACCTCCGGGCATCTCGGCTCGGTAGTCAAAGCGATCCTGCTCGATCCCGAAGCGCGCAGCAGCAAAGCCCTGTTCGATCCCCATGCCGGTCGCCTCAAGGACCCGATGCTACGCACCACCACCTTGCTGCTCGCTTTCAACGCCGGCAAAGATCTCGGCACCGGCCCCACCGACTACCCCGGGCTGCAGTGGTGGGATCCTATGCCGCTCGACAAACTCATGCAGGAACCGATGCGCGCGCCGAGCGTGTTCAATTTTTTCGAAGCCGTCTATCAGCGACCGGGCGAAATCGCCAACCAGGATCTGCGCAGTCCCGAGTTTCAAATCCTCAACGACGTCACCGCCGCCACGGTTCCGAACTACCTATGGGAAGGTATTTCCGAAGGCTTTCATCATCGCAACAAACGGCGTCCGGAAAAACCTCTGATGTTGGACCTTTCGAGGGAAGAGCAACTCGCCACCGATGATCTCGAAGCGCTACTCGACCGCTGCAATCTACTGATCGCCGCCGGCACCATGCGTGCCGAAACGCGAACCCAACTGCTGACTCATTTGAGAAAAGTCGAAGACCCCGCAGAACGTGCGCGTCTCGCCGTGTTCGGTACCGCCGTTTCTGCCGAAGGTGCCATTCTTCGCTGACCGCAATCCCCCTTCCCCTCGCAACACCCCAACCCATGAACGATTCATTCATCAATCGTCGCCGCTTCATCGGCGAATCCGCGTGCTCTCTGCTCGGCTCCTCGGCCGTGCTCAACACCCTGATC
>JBBKXR010000057.1:0-21078 GCA_037969585.1 Verrucomicrobiales bacterium | reverse complement strand
GCGTAGCGTTCATCGGAAAGTGAGCTGGTGTTATGTCAAAAAGGAGTAAACGGGTGGTTAGTTAGTTAGTCAGTTGATTACTTAATTAGCGCAAGAGCCGGAGACTCAATAAATGGTATCCGGTGGCGACCAAGTCACCGGAATATCGGATCATCGGCAGAGAGCCATGGACGGGGCGAAAGAACGGTGCCGAATAGCTTCGATCCCGCTGGGGTGCTATCGCCCCGGCCGGGGCTTGACCGATCATTTTTGTCCTATCCCGGCGCTTTGTCGCTGAGCGACCTTCGCACCGCGCTACCATCTGCCGTGCCTCCGGCACTTCTTGTTGACGGTTAACACTTCGACTTTGCTAGACTACTGGCGAAAAATTCCCGCCCGCTGGTCGAGCTCCCAACTCCGATCTCCGATCTCCGGCGGCAAAGCCGCCCCACTACCATCGACGCCCGATCTGCCACTCTTCGACACAATCGTCCGGGATCTCGTCAAGGAAGCGAGACTGGCGCTGGATGGTATTGCCGCTGTGGGCATTGGGCCACATCATCGGCCAGGTCAGATACAGCTCATCCTTGGCGCGGGTGACGGCGACATAGAACAGGCGGCGCTCTTCCTCGAGGCCATCGTCGTTCAATGTGTCCTCCTCGAGCACGCGATTGTTGGGGAACATCCCCTCGGCCAGCCAGACGACGAAGACGACGTCCCACTCCAGGCCTTTCGCCTGGTGAACGGATGACAGCACCACGGCGTTGTCGTCCTTGTCTTGCTTACCTTTGCCCTTCGACGCCTCGTCGGTATCGGTCCCGGCCAGCAGCGACAGCTGCGACAGGAATTCCTCCATCGTGTCGAAGCCTTCGCTGTATTGCTCCAGCTGAGTGATGTCCTGCAGGCGCTCGTCGGGATTGTTGTATTTGCTCTTCAGATAGTCGAGATACGCACCTTCGAGGATGCACGGCATCATATCGCTCGGCGGCAGCGGCTCGCCTTCGTCGTCAACCAGTTCGTCGAGCGTATAGGCGAGTTGCTTCCAGGTCTCGGTGGCTTTTTTCGGCACGGAAAATTCGACTAACTGCTTGGAAAAGCCTTCGGTCGGCGCTTCATCGGGATCGGCGAAATCACATTGCTGCCACTGCTTCCAAAGCTTCTCCGCACTGCGTGCACCGACGCCTTCGAGCATCAGTGCGAGGCGTTTGAAGGCGAGTTCGTCCTGGCGGTTGGTGACGATTTTCATGAACGCAGCGACGTCCTTGATGTGCGCCTGTTCGAAGAAGCGCAGACCGCTGGTGATCACAAATGGAATGCCGCGACTGGTCAGCTCCATTTGGATTTCCATGGCGTGAAAATGCGCCCGATAGACCACCGCGATTTCCTTCAGATCGGTGCCGGCATCTTGCAGCTCTTCAATTCGCTGCGCGACAAAGCGCGCCTGCGACGACGGATCGTCGACCGACACCAAAGCGGGCAGCATCTTTCTGTGCTCGCGGTCCGGCTCGAGCTGTTTGGGAAATTGCCGGTGATTCATCCGAATCGCTTCGTTGGCGAGCATCAGAATTTCGGGAACGCTGCGGTAATTGGTTTCGATTTTGTATACCTGTGCACCGCTGTAGCGTTCGGGAAAATCGAGAATGTTGCGAAAGTTCGCACCCCGCCACGAGTAGATCGACTGGGCGTCATCGCCGACCACCATGAGATTCATCTGCGGCCGCGCGAACAGATCGATGAGTTCCGCTTGCAGGCTGTTGGTGTCCTGGTACTCGTCGACCAGCACGAACTCGAAGCGACGCTGATAGTACTCGGCCAGTTGCGGGTCCTTGCGCAATAACTTCACGCATTTGACCAGCAGATCGTCGAAATCCATCGAGTTGGTTTCCAGCTTCTTGGCCTCATAGGAATCGCGAAGTTTGACGATGATGTCGCGCAGGTGATCGAAGTAATCGTATCTCTGCTCGATGATCTCCTCGACGGTCACGCCGGTATTGATCGCTAGACTGAACATGTCGCACAGCAGTTGCGGCTTGGGGAAACGCATCGCTTTGGTGTCGACCTCGCTCTCTTCGATGACGGTCGCCATCAGTTGCTTCTGGTCGTCCCGATCCATGATCGAGTAGTTCGAGCGGTAGCCGAGTTCCTGCGCATCACGACGCAGGATTCGATTGCCGATCGAGTGAAAGGTGCCACCCCACAGGTCGCCGACACTGGTGCCGACCAAGTCGCTGACCCGGTTGAGCATTTCCCGCGACGCTTTGTTGGTAAAGGTCAGCAGCAGGATATTCTTCGGCGGAATACCATTGTGCAGCAGCCAGGCGACCCGATAAGTCAGCGTCCGGGTTTTTCCCGAACCCGCCCCGGCGATCACCAGTGCCGGCCCCGGCGAAGCGGTCACGGCCGCGTATTGCTGAGGATTCAGCTCCGCCTCGTAGTCGATCGAGCGCATCGGCTCGCCGTCACCGGAAGAAGGAGAATCGTGAAGAGTGTAGGTGCGGGCCATGCGAAAAATTTCCAGGGATTTGCGAGCACTCACCCCTAGCGCGGCTCAAGGCCTTTATCAAAAAGTCAGAGCGCAATGCCTCGAAAAATACGCCGATCGTACTGCCACGGCTTTACTTCTTCTTTTTCGACTCCGCGTACGCCTTGAAGTCGGCAAACTCCCGGCTGACCACCGGCAACAGCACGAACATGCCGATCAGGTTCGGGATCACCATCGCAAACACCATCGCATCCGACAATCTCAGCACATTGTTCAGCGACGCAGCGGCACCGACCATGATCATCGCAAGGAATACCAGCTTGTAGCCGAGAATCACCCACTTCTTCTTGCCGAACAGGTAAATCACCGCCTGCTCTCCATAGTATGACCAGGAAATCATAGTCGAAAAGGCAAACAGAAATACCGCGATAGCGAGAACATAGGGGAACCAGGAAATCGCGGATCCGAATGCTCTCGAGGTCACCCAGATTCCTCCGCCCCATCCATCACGCATTGTCAGGCTCGACGTCTCGACCCAACCGCTGGTCGAGTCGTCTTCAAAAACACTGATTCGATTCCATCCAGCGTTGCCTTTCTCCTCTTCGCCTTTTTCGATAATATGAACCATCGTGCCCGTCTCGAGCGTGCCAACTTCAGCGGAACTAACCGACGCTTCGCCGTGAATGGCACTGCCGCCATCCGCGACATCCGCATTTACTGCCCACAGCCCGGTAACGACAATCACCAGCGCGGTCATCGTGCAGACGATGACCGTATCAACGAACGGCTCTAGCATGGCGACCACGCCTTCGCTGGCCGGCTTGTTAGTTTTCACAGCCGCGTGGGCAATCGGCGCCGAACCGAAACCCGCTTCATTGGAGAAAGTTGCACGCTTGATCCCCTGTATCAGCACCCCGACAAAACCACCTCCGACGGCCTCCGGCGAAAACGCTCCGCTGATGATCGTCGAAATCGCCGCCGGGATCTCGCTGACATTGGAGAGAATGATGAAAAGCGCAGTCAGCACATACATACCACACATGAAAGGCACGACGAACGACGTCACGCGGGCGATCCACACGATGCCACCGATGATAACGAACCCCACCAGCACCGCTAGCAACAGGCCGAATTGCCATCCATTCTGCAAAATGCCGAAAGTTTCCGAGAACTGTGCGTGCGCTTGATTCGCCTGGAACATATTTCCGGCGCCAAACGTGCCGCCGATGCACATGATCGCAAAAATCACCGCCAACACTTTTCCGACGCCAGCCATGTTTCGCTCGGCAAAGCCCTTGCTAAGGTAATACATCGCGCCGCCGCGAACTTTACCGTCCGCATCGATCTCGCGATACTTCACGCCGAGAGTGCACTCGACAAACTTAGTGGTCATGCTGAACAGGCCCATGATGATCATCCAGAAGGTCGCACCCGGACCGCCGAGACCGATCGCTACGGCTACACCGGCGATATTTCCTAAACCAACCGTCGCCGATACCGCGGCGGAAAGCGCCTGAAAGTGGGAAATTTCGCCGGGTGCGTCAGGATCGGTGACCTTCCCCCGCACCGTTCGCAACGCCAGGCCAAACGAACGAAAATTCACAAACGCAAAGCGCAGCGTTAAAAATACCGCGGTTCCGCCAAGAATAAAAATGATCAGCGGTGGAAAGTCGAACTTGCCATTGGGAAAGAAAATGATGTTTTCCGCCCAATCGGCCATCGGACCGAGAATGGAATCAATTTTTTCATCCAGCGATGCCGGGGACGCCGCATCATCTTGAGCGGTTAGCGACGCTGGCTGGGTGACAAGAATTGTCGTAACGAGAGCTAACAGAACAGGGATAAATCGGAGCGGCTTCACAATGAAAAGGTTTCGGCAGAATTTACTTTGGACACCCTAAAGACGCTCATCCCGGCAAAGCAACACTGAAAAAAACAATCTCCGCACCCAACCTCTTGCAAATTCGCCTCGTATTGCTTAAGGAAACAACCCAATGACTTCGCCTGTCACCGTTCTACTCCGCTTTTGGAATTCCTCCATCGGCAAGAAAATCGTCGTCGCACTCACCGGCCTCGTGCTGGTTGGGTTTCTGATCGGCCATCTCACCGGCAATCTGCTGATCTATGTCGGCCGTGAAGCGATGAATGATTACGCGGAATTCCTGCACCACATGCTGCATGGCGCCGGAGTCTGGATCGCGCGCATCGTCCTGTTGGTCTGCTTTGTTCTGCACATCGTCGGCACGATCTGCCTGACCCGACAGAACCGCGCTTCCCGAGAAAACCGCTACCAGTACGAGGATACCTCCGTCGCATCTCGCTCATCACGGATCATGATCTGGTCTGGACTTACGATCCTCGCCTTCGTGATTTTCCATCTTTTGCACTACACCGTCCGCGTCAGCTACGCCGCCGCTGATTTCGTCGACAAAACCGCCACGGGCCATGAGCGCTTCGACGTCTACGGAATGATGATCAAAGGCTTCAGTTTCGTGCCTTCGTCTCTGTTCTACATCATCGCCATCACTCTGCTCTGCTCGCACCTCAGTCACGGCACCGCGTCGATCTTTCAAACCCTCGGCTGGCGCACTGAGCGCAACCGCTCGATCATCGAGACCGGCAGCAAAGTTTTCGCCATCGTCATCTGGGCCGGGTTCATCTCCATCCCGCTCGCCGTCATGTTCGGCATCGTGAAATAGCACGACCTCGACCTGTCGCCATTCTTTCTCCCTGCTCCTTAGCTCCTTGCTTCTTTCCAAATGGACCTGAAATCCAACGTTCCCGACGGCCCGCTCGACCAGAAATGGACGAACCACAAGATGAATTCAAAACTCATCAACCCGGCCAACAAACGCAAATATAAGGTCATCGTCGTCGGCAGTGGCCTGGCTGGCGGATCGGCCGCTGCGACACTTTCCGAACTGGGCTTTCAGGTTGATTGCTTCTGCTATCAGGACAGCCCACGCCGCGCTCACTCGATCGCTGCTCAAGGTGGCATCAACGCCGCGAAAAACTACCAGAACGACGGCGACAGCGTACATCGCCTGTTCTACGACACCATCAAAGGTGGCGACTTCCGCTCCCGTGAAGCCAACGTCCATCGACTCTCAGAAGTCAGCGTTAACATCATCGATCAGTGCGTCGCTCAGGGCGTCCCCTTCGCTCGCGAATACGGCGGACTGCTCGCCAACCGCTCATTCGGCGGAGCTCAGGTGAGCCGCACTTTTTACGCTCGAGGCCAGACTGGTCAACAATTGTTAATCGGTTGCTATCAACAACTTGAAAAAGAAATTGCTGGCGGTGGCGTAACAATGTATCCGCGCACCGAAATGCTCGATTTGGTGACCGTAGACGGCCACGCCAAGGGCATCATTGTGCGCAATCTCAAGACCGGCAAGATCACCCGCCATGCAGCCGACTGTGTCATTCTGGCCACCGGCGGATATGGCAATGTCTTCTTCCTGTCGACCAATGCCATGGGCTGCAACGTCATGGCAGCGTTTCGCGCATCCAAACGCGGTGCCCACTTCGCCAACCCCTGCTACACGCAGATTCATCCGACCTGCATCCCGGTCAGCGGCGACTACCAGTCCAAACTCACCTTAATGTCTGAGTCGCTGCGCAACGATGGTCGTATTTGGGTTCCCAAAACCCAGGCACAGGCCGAAAAGATCCGCAAAGGCGAACTCAAGGCCGCCGATGTCGCTGAAGACGACCGCGATTACTATCTTGAGCGCAAGTATCCGTCTTTCGGCAATCTCGCCCCGCGCGACATCGCCTCCCGTTCCGCAAAGGAAGCCTGCGATGACGGACGTGGCGTCGCCAGCAGTGGTCTCGGCGTATTTCTCGATTTCCGTGACCCCATCAAGCGCCTCGGTGAAGACGCCATCCGCGCCCGCTACGGCAACCTTTTCCAGATGTATGAGAAGATCACCGGCGAAAATCCCTATCAGACGCCGATGATGATCTACCCCGCCGTCCATTATACCATGGGCGGTCTCTGGGTAGACTACAATTTGATGTCCAACCTCAAGGGTCTGCACGTGCTCGGCGAAGCCAATTTCTCCGATCACGGCGCCAATCGCCTCGGAGCCTCGGCATTGATGCAGGGCCTGGCCGATGGATATTTCGTCATTCCGGCAACCCTTCCGAATTACCTCGCCGGCGAAAAGCCGGGCGCGATCACCAGCGAGCACGAAGCCTTCGACGAAGCCGAGAAAGCTGTCCGCACTCGCCTGGAGAAACTCCTCACCATCGGCGGCAACCGCAGCGTCGACAGTTTTCACCGCGAACTCGGACTTCTGGTCTGGGACAAATGCGGCATGGAACGCACTGAGCAAGGCCTCAAGGAAGCGATTGAGAGAATCCCCGAAATTCGCAAAGAATTCTGGGAAAACGTCCGCGTGCCCGGCTCTGCTGACGGCCTCAACAGCGAACTCGAAAAGGCCGGCCGCGTCGCCGATTTCATCGATTTTGCCGAAGTCATGTGTCACGACGCGCTCAACCGCGCCGAAAGCTGTGGCGGCCACTTCCGCGCCGAACATCAGTTCACCGATGACGACGAAGACGTAAAATCCGGATTTACCAATCCCGGCGAAGCCAAGCGCCACGACGACCAGTTCTGCTATGTCGCCGCCTGGGAACCCGCTCCCAATGGAGGCCCACCGACCCTGCACAAAGAGATGCTGGAGTTCGAAGACGTCACCCCAAGCGTCCGCAGTTACAAGTAGCGATAAGGAGATGGGAGCTAGAAACCTATCGTCTGAAAGAAATTTTCAAAAGCCAACGCACCTATGAATCTGACACTCAAAGTCTGGCGCCAGGACAGCCCTTCCGACAAGGGTCGCATCGAGACCTACGATGCTAAAGACATACCCACCAGCGCCTCGTTCCTCGAGATGCTCGACATCGTCAATGAGCGAATCATCAACGACGGCGGCGAACCGATTCACTTCGACCACGATTGCCGGGAAGGCATCTGCGGCATGTGCTCACTGACCATCAATGGCATCCCGCACGGTCCCGAGCGCGGCGTGACTACCTGTCAGTTGCACATGCGCAAGTACAAGGACGGCGAAACCATCTGGATCGAACCGTTTCGCGCTCGCGCTTTCCCAGTGGTTCGCGATTTGGTCGTCGACCGATCGGCCTTTGACCGCATCGTCGGTGCCGGCGGATTCATTTCGGTGCGCACCGGTTCGGCTGTCGAAGCCAACTCCATCCCCATCGCAAAGGCCGATGCCGATGCCGCCTTTGACGCCGCTGCCTGTATTGGTTGCGGTGCCTGTGTCGCTGCCTGCAAAAATGCCAGCGCCATGCTCTTCGTTGGCGCCAAAGTTTCGCATCTCAACCTGCTCCCGCAGGGACAGCCGGAAAAAGACCGCCGCTCATCTGCCATGGTCCACCAGATGGACAACGAAGGTTTCGGTAACTGCACCAACCAGTATGAGTGCGAAGCCGTCTGCCCGAAGGAGATCAGCTCTGACGTCATCGCTCGACTCAACCGCGACTACACGATCTCGAAGGTGAAAGAGGCCGTCAGCGCGACCTGATCCAGGCTCCGCTCAACTCGCCCAGTCCATCTGGGTGCTGTTCGCCGGTACCGCGCCCGCCTGCAATTGTCTCGCTCAACTCCGCGAGCAGGCTACCGGATAGGCATGCCCCCCCTTAGTTGCATCTTGCCGTAGGGCTTCAGCTTATCCGCCCCCATGAGGGGTACGTCAGATTCCGCACTTGAGTAGCGATCCCGGAGAATTTGATGGTTGTCGACCAGTGAGCCGCAGCCCTGATCCCGTCCTTTCATTCTCTCATACAGGGCCCTCGGTAAGGCCCACTCGCGGGATGCCGGTCTATTCGTGCTCGGCCTTCACTCCGCCATCGTTACCAAAATAGGAAAGTCCGGGAACGTCCCTATTCCCAACTCTTCCTAACTGCATCGATCGACTCTGAACTTCGCCCCCTTGGGTATCGCCGACAAGTCGATGAACCTTAAATGGAGCGATCTACACCATGGCGCCACGCTCATATCCAAACACGCCAATTTGCCCCATTAAGTCTTCTGCTCCGTTAAATTCCCTGCTCCGTTAAATTCCCGGTAAATATATAACTTGTCAGGGTATTCAATCTCATTCAGTTTACTTTGCACTTCCAATCAACCCATTTGCGCTATGCCAAGGCGATTGTTACGAACCCATACTGATTCCTTCTACCACTGCATTTCGCGCACGACCGACCGGCAGCGGACGATGCACGCGGCAGAAAAGCGTCACTTTCACCGATTGATGAGTCGTCTATCGGCGTTTTCTGGAGTGCAGGTGGTTACTTATTGCCTGATGGAGAACCACTTTCATCTATTAGTGAGGGTTCCTCAACAAGCAGCGCAGCCCCGCTTAACCGAGGAATCGCTTCGACGAATCCTCCCTTTCCTCTATCAGCGACGAGAGCTCAAGACCGCTATTCACGAGCTCGATCAGGCGGCTGAGTCGTCCGATCCCAATTGGTTGACGGAGCTCTTGGAACGTTATCAGGCTCGGCGTTTCTCGTTATCCATTTTTCTCAAGGAACTAAAGCAGCGCTACACTCGTTGGCACAATCGACGCCATCGGCGGGTCGGCACGCTGTGGGAGCACCGATTTCGGAGTGTCTTGGTGGAAGGCGACGAGCGGGCGCTACTGACCATTGCCGCCTATATCGATCTGAATCCAGTCCGCGCTGGTATCGTGACCGACCCCAAGGATTATATATGGTGCGGTTATGCAGAGGCAGTGGCGGGGAAAAATGCCGCCCGCCAAGGCATTCGCTCGATTTTGGAGCACACCAGTTTTGGGGTCAATCGGCGAGTCAACTGGCGGGAGGCAGCGCCACGATATCGCGTTCTACTCTACGGGCACGGTGAGCGGCGCACCCCGGATGCAATGACCGGATCGAAAGGCCGGTCTGGGGTCAGCCGTGCAGCGTTGGAGCGGGTCCTGGAAGCTGGAGGCAAGCTGTCTAACAGTGAGATATTGTTGTGCCGAGTGCGCTATCTCACGCATGGCGGTGCGATCGGAGGGGCGGAATTTCTTCAGCAGGTTTTTGAAGAAAACCGGGAACGCTTCAGTGACAAACGCACTACCGGTGGTCGACGGATGAGCGGCGCTGACTGGCATGGCCTTCGCGTATTGCGGGACCTTCAGAAGCATCGATTCGGCTAGCTACTCTCCACCAATGCCCAGCTCAAATTTCAGGCGTCGCCTTCAACGACCAGCCAACGCAACCAATACGGCCTTTTGAGCGTGCAGACGGTTCTCGGCCTGCTGAAAAATGCTGTCCGCGTGAGCTTCGAGGACGGCTTCGGTGATCTCCTTGCCGCGATAGGCCGGAAGACAATGCAGCACCGACGCCCCCGGCTTGGCGACATCGAGCAGTCGTTCATTGACCTGGTAGTCGCGCAACGCGTCGATGCGATCCGCTGATTCAGCCTCTTTGCCCATGCTCACCCAGACATCGGTGTAGATCACATCAGCACCTTTTGCTGCATCGAGAGCGTCGCTGGTGCACCGGACTCGATCATCGGTGTCAAGCTTGTTCATGTAGTCGGCGGAAGGCTGAAATGCTTCGGGCGCTCCGATCACGAACTCAAAACCAAGATGCTTGGCCGCCCACAGCCACGACTTGGCCATGTTGCAGTCGCCATCACCGAGAAAAGCGATTTTTTTGCCGACCCAGCCACCGCAGAGTTCACGAATCGTCAACAGATCGGCAAGGATCTGGCACGGGTGCTCGTCGTCGGTGAGCGCATTGATTGTCGGGATCTTGCTGAATTTGGCGAAGTCATCGACATCTTGCTGTGCAAAGGTTCGGATGATCGCTCCATGTATCATTCGTCCGAGAACTCTGGCGGTGTCCTTGATCGGTTCGCCGCGACCGAGCTGTATGTCCGCGGATGACAGAAACATCACTGATCCACCAAGCTCGCGAACTCCGACCTCAAAGCTGACGCGAGTACGCGTCGATGACTTCGAAAAAATCATCGCCCAGCATTGACCCGCGAGGGGTTGTTCTACATGGGCGCCACGCTCGGCCTTGAGCCGTTGGGCATCTGTAATCAGAGCTTCGAGTTCGGTGCTTGAAAGCGCTTCGATGGAGAGCAGGTGCTTCATAAAATTTCTATAAGGTAGCCAAGACGGCGTGCATGATCGACAGCGCTTCGGTGACTTCTTCGTCGGATACATTCAGCGCGGGCAGCCAGCGTATCACGTCGGCGCCGGCTGGCACGGTAAGCAGACCGGCATCCATCAAGCGGCAAACGACAAACACGCTCGGTGTCTGCCCGCTGGCGACGAATTCGGAGTTTGCCTTCATCCGCTCGGTGTCGAGGACAAAACCGAGCATCAATCCCCGGCCGCGCAGATTGGTCAAAACGGGAAGATCCCAATCAGCGATTGCCTCGCGGATGGCGTTCTCCTGCGCTGCTGCATTTTCCCAAAGTTGATCATCCTCAACCGCCTGTTGCACCGCCAGAGTCACGACCGATCCCAACGGCGTGCCGCCAAAAGTCGAGCCGTGAGTTCCGGGGCCGAGAACGTCGCAAAGCCGATCATCACTACCTTCGGAAATCGCGCGCTCAGACGCCCAGATCGCGCCTACGGGAAATCCGCCACCGAGTCCCTTTGCCCAGCTGACCGCGTCAGGCTCAATACTCACGCCACTGCCTTCCAGCACCGATTCCCACGCACGCCGACTACCAGTGCGGCCAAGACCACATTGTACTTCATCGAGCATGAGCAGCAGATTATGCTCGCGGCACAAATCCGACGCCTCAGCAAAAAACTCGGGGCTGGCGAGGCGAATACCCCCCTCTCCCTGAATCGGTTCGAACAAAATGGCGGATGTCTGTGGCGTTATTGCTGCTCGCAATGCGTCAACATCGTTCAGGTCGACATGGGTAAAACCAGGTAAGGCAGGATCGAAGCCCACCTTGACCTTGTCCTGGCCGGTCGCCGCAATGCCGCCCAGTGTCCGTCCATGGAACGACTGATTGCAGGTGATCACCTCGTAACGAGCCGAACCGTCGGCCGCCGGAGCATCGTGGCCGAACTTGCGTGCCAGTTTGATGAGCGAATCGTTGGCCTCTGCGCCACTGTTGCAAAAGAATACTTTTCCCGGGCGCTCCATGACGCGTTCGACGAGAAATTTTGCCAGTTCGCCCTGCGCAGGAATCCGGTAGAGATTCGAACAGTGCACCAGATGACGCGACTGCGCAGCAAGGGCCTCAGTCATGACCGGATTGGCGTGACCCAGAGTACACACCGCGATGCCGGTCGCAAAATCGAGGTAGCGCTTGCCGTCCTCATCCCAGATGCGGCTACCGTCGCCGGTCGCAAATGCCACGGGGAAACGCCCGTAGTTAGGCATCACATAGCGATCAAAATTTTCTGCAGTGGAATCACTCATTTATTTGACGATCTCCGTTCCTACGCCTTCGCGCGTGAAAATCTCCAGCAACACCGAGTGCGCCACCCGTCCGTCAACCATGTGCACTTTGCCAACACCTTCCCTCAGGGCATCGACTGCCGATTCGACTTTGGGAATCATTCCACCGGACAATGTGCCGTCAGCGATCATTCCATCGACCTCGTCAGTCTTAATGGTCGCGATTAAAGTGCTCTCATCGCTCGGGTCCTTCATCACACCGAGCACATCACTTAGGTATACCAGTTTAGAAGCCTTGAGACGACCTGCCAGAGCGGCAGCAGCTAGATCGGCGTTCACATTTAACGACAGCCCGGTGCCCGCTTCACAAGCGATCGGAGAGATGACCGGCACCGTGTCGTTGGCGATCGCCGCCTCGATCCGTTCCAGATTGAAGTCGATCACCCGACCGACGCGGCCCAGATCAATCGGCTCACCATCATCGTCTTTGCCCTTCAATCGCTCCGCAGTCAGTACTTCTCTTCCCGCGACTCCCAATACCCGGCCGCCGAAATCTTCGAGCATTTTTACCAAGCCGGGATTGATCTCATTGCTCAGCGTCTGCTCGACCAACTCCATCGCGGCGTCTGTGGTCACCCGCAAACCGTCGATGAAGGTCGCCTCGAGCCCGGATTCCGCCATCGCTTTGGAAATCGCTTTGCCACCGCCGTGAACCAACACCGGATTGACTCCGACCACTTCGAGGAAAACGATATCACGCATCAGCCGGCGCACCCGTTCCGGTTCATCCATCGCGCTGCCACCTACCTTGATCAGGAATGTGGCACCGCGGAATTCCTGCAGATACGGCAGGGCCTCGAGCAGCACTGCCGCTTTGTCGATCTGGCTCTGAAAATGGCTGTTTTTAGGACTCACGGCGGGCAAAAAGGAAAACGCGCAATTTGCCAGAGATTAGCCTCTGAGCAAGTGAAGTTTCGGTGGGTGCGATTGCACGGCGGTCGCTCAGCCCATAACCCAGTTGTGGACGATCTACAAAGCACAACCAACCAAGAACCAAGTCAGCCTACTTATGGGTCAGCGCACTGTACTCGCTGCGGTTGAAAGTCACATACTCGGGCGAAAGATCGCTGGCATACATCGTGTAACTCGACCGACCGACGTTCAGATTGATGCAGATACAAAACTCACGCTTCGAGACCAGCTTCACCAGTTCTTTATACGGCACATCAGTCGCCACGCCACCTTTTGCGGCACAAAGCCCGCTGAAATAGATATCAATGGTCTCGGGACGCAATTTCGCTTCGGAGTAGCCGACCGCGTGAATGATTCGGCCCCAATTGGGATCATCACCGTTCCAAGATGACTTCACCAACGATGAGTTGCAGACCGCACGCGCGACTTTCTCGGCGTCGGCCCGCGACGCAGCGCCGGCGACATTGACCGTTACTAATTTGGTGACGCGCTCGCCATCGGAGACAATTTTCTTCGCCATGCGCAGCATCACCTCGGTAAGCGCTTCACGAAACTGTCGACTCCCTGACTTGCCCTTGGTAATTTTTCGATTTCCCGCCGCGCCATTTGCCATCACCAACACCGTGTCGTTGGTGCTCATGTCACCATCGATGGTGATTCGATTAAAAGAATCTTCAACCGCAAGCAGCGTCATCCGCTCAAGCTCGGCCTTGTCGATGTCAGCGTCTGTCGTGATGAAACACAGCATCGTCGCCATGTTGGGATTGATCATTCCAGCCCCTTTGGCAATGGCTCCGATGCGAACTTTGCTGCCAGCGATCTCAATCTCTACCGCGATCTCCTTGGCAATGGTATCGCTGGTCATGATTGCCTCCGCAGCAGCAGTGCCATTGGCCTTTGACCGACTCAACCCAGCCACCGCCTTCGGCAGCCCAGCTTCGATCCGCTTGATTGGCAACGGCACACCGATAATCCCGGTCGACGCCACCACTACTTCTCGACGACGCAAGCCCATCTGGCTCGCAGCCAGGTCAGCCATCGCTCGCGCGTGTTCCATGCCATCGGGTCCAGTGCAGGCATTCGCATTTCCGCTGTTGGCAATAATCGCCTGAGCATCCATGTGTTTCAGATAAGTCTGCGACAATACCACCGGCGCCGCCTTGACTTGGTTCTGGGTAAAAACACCCGTGGTCACCGCCGGAACTTGCGACCGGATAATGGCAAGATCGAGCTTAGTCGACTTAGGATTTTTGATTCCGCAGCAAACGCCGGAAGCCTCAAAACCTTGTGGGGCACAAACCGAGCCAGAGACAGATTTAAGTTTGGGTACCATCGTAGAGCAAGTTCTAACGGACGAGGCAAAGGCGAATCAAGACAGATCGAGTCTCAATCAGATATTTTTCAAGCCTGACGATTCTGGTAAGCCGAACATCAGATTGAAGCTTTGCACCGCTTGGCTCGACGCCCCTTTGCCAAGATTGTCCTCCGCAGAGAACAGCAACAATCGTCCACAACGATCATCGAAAACCCAGCCAATATCGACAAAGTTCGTGCGCACAACGTTCTTGGTATCGGGAAAACCACCCTCGCCCAGCACGCGCACAAAACTTGAATCCTGATAAGCATCGTTCATAACCTTGCCGACCGATGTCGCGTCGGCACCTGGCTTAGGTGTGGCAAAAATGGTCGTCGCGATACCCGCATTGATCGGCATCAGATGTGGCACGAAAGAAATCCGCACCGTCTCGCCCGCGGCGCTCGACAGTTCCTGTTCGATCTCGCTGAGATGCCGGTGCTTGGGTGCCCCGTAGGCGCGTATGCTTTCATTGATTTCTACGAACAGCAACGGCGTGCTGACTTTCTTGCCCGCCCCACTGGCACCACTCATACTACTCACGGTTATCGAGTTAGGCTCGATCAGCCCCGCCTTTAACAGCGGAATCAGCGGCAGCAGAACGCTGGTCGGATAACAACCCGGAGAGGCAACTAACTTCGCGTCGCAGATCGCATCAGCGTGGACCTCCGGCAAACCGTATACCGCACCAGGCAACACTTCGGGATTGGGATGTGCTGCGCCGTAAAACTCCTCATAGACTGCCGGATCCCGAAGTCTGAAGTCGGCGCTCAGATCGATCACCCTCAATCCCCGCTCCACCAAAGGCATTGCAAACTCCGAAGCCACCCCGTGAGGCAAGGCGAGAAAAACACACTGGGCTCCAGTCGAAACGATCGCGTCAATGTCCGGCGCGATAAACTTTAAATCCGAATCCGCCGAAGTTTTGGCAAAACGAGGAAAGACTTCGCTGAGAGGTTTACCAGCGTGTTCGCGTGAGGTCACACAAACCAACTCCGCCTGCGGGTGCATGATCAACAGGCGCAACAACTCGGAACCTGAATATCCCGAGGCGCCGATAACGGCGGTTTTGATGCTGGTAGTGGAGTCGCTCATGGGCGCCCACTCTCGACGGAGCGATGGCATTTCGCAACCGCCAAGGGAGCTTCAATTACCCGAATCGGGTCTCCGAACGAGGTACCACGGTGCCTGTTGCGCCACTGAATTGGTAGGCACCGCCTATTCAGCTCCGGCGGCGGCATCTGCGGAGACATCGCCAAAATCTCCCCCCAATACTGCCAAATTAATGTCGATCGACTTAATGTGCTCCCTAACCTCTTTCAGCGTCGTCGCGATATTCTGTGGCACCTCGCTGCCCTGATCGATAAACTTCTGCTGGTAGCCTTCAAATTTTTCCAGTTTGGCGATGCGACCGGCTTTCACCTCCGTTAATCGCGCCTCTTCCGCCTGCAAAATTTCTACTGAATTCATTCCGTCCAGTTCGGAGAAATCCTGGTCGTGCTGCAGATGAATCAACGAAACATCAAAGAGGCCCCTCTGCTCCGTTGGCAATGTAGTCATCAGATCAGCCGCGCTTTCGAGAAACGATTCCCGGCTACTGGCATCGATTTTGGTATAGGCATCGCTGCAGGCAGTCAGACAGGCCAGCAGCGCGCTTAAGGCAAATAATGGGATCAGCGTTTTCATGATGTTTAGTCTAATACATCAGTAAGACGCCCGAGCTTTCATTTCCTTAGAATTTTTGTGTCAAAAGTTCACTAACCATATCTGGGCGAACCAAAGAATGCCGTCACGACCCCTCGCAACGGCCCCGTAGACCCGCTGGCGGACAGGCACGACGGGTCCACGCAGAATCGCTTGCGCTATCGCCGAAATGCGGGAGAATACCGAACGCTTTTCGCGAGGCGGGCTGTGGCGCAGCTTGGTTAGCGCGCTTCACTGGGGGTGAAGAGGTCGCTGGTTCGAATCCAGTCAGCCCGACCATCGCGAAATGCATCAGCGCTCAACCGGCAAAGTATCACCCCCGCTTTGCTGGCAGCGCCAGCCCCCTCCCGAAACGATCAATCAGTCGATCGGCGGGAATTTGAACGCTTCCGAGGGCAGGTGCTCGCGCTTCATCAAGGCCTCGATCTGATTGACAATTTCAGGGTTCTTGTCAGCGACATCCTTCAGTTCGCCGATGTCGGTTTCGAGATCGTAGAGCTGCGTCTTGAGAGGCTCAGGGTTCCTACGATCAAGCATTCCCTGACGAATGCCTTTCCATTTGCCCATCCACAGCGCCTGTTGTCCTCCATAGGCGGGAAACTCACGGTACAGAAACTCGCGCGGCGCCTGTTTTTCGCCCAACAGCGTCGGAGCGATGCTGATTCCGTTGACGCCGTCCGGAACCGGCGAATCACTGTCGATAAGGTCGAGTAAGGTTGGCAGCCAGTCCTCAAGACCGGTGCGAAAATTCGACACGCTGCCCGCTGCGATCTTGTCCGGCCAGCGCACGATCAGCGGAACCCGGATACCGCCCTCATACAATGAACCTTTCATGCCCTTCAGTTGGCTGACGCTGTCAAAAAACTTGTAGTCCACCTCTTCGAGATAGGTCGCTCCATTATCCGACGTGAATACGACGATAGTATTTTCACGTAGCTCAAGTTCATCGAGTAAATCGAACACCCGCCCCATGTAGTCATCCATGCGTGTGATCATCGCCGCGTAGGCTGCGCGCGGCGTGAAATGTGGCGTGTAGCCCTTGCCGTTTTCCTTGGTAAATGGCGGATCGTTCCAACCAAGCGAAAGATACGGCTCCAACTCCTCGTCAGGCACGTGCAGCGCGACGTGAGGAATGATGGTCGGGTAGTAGAGAAAGAACGGCTTCTCCTTGTTCTTTTTGATAAATTCCAGTGCCTGCGCATTGATGCGATCCGGCGCGTAGTCCTGCCCTTTGAACATTTCGTAGCTCGCAGGATCGAGAGGATCACTGCCCTTCGTTAGCGGCGCGTGGCCCGGCACCGGCGGATCGTTGTTCAACGGGATCTTCTCAAGATCGCTCCACAACGTCGCCGGATAGTAGCTATGGGCGTGAGACTGACAGTTGTATCCAAAAAATCGCGCAAAGCCCTGCCGATCGGGACTACCTGTCGACGTCGTGTTGCCCAGCCCCCACTTGCCAAAGGCGCCACTCACGTAGCCGTCCGGCGCAAGGGCTTCAGCAATGGTGACTTCCTCGAGCGGAATCGGGTGCTGGCCCTCCGGCTCACCCAGCGGAATCATCGAACGATTGTTGCGCACGGCTGCCGCGCCCGGGTGCTTGCCGGTCATCAGCACGCAGCGCGATGGCGCACACACCGCATTGCCAGCGTAGGCATCAGTGAAACGCATGCCCTCCTCCGCCAACTGATCGAGGCGAGGCGTTTTGATTTTTTTCTGACCGTAACTACCGAGCTCATTCCAGCCTAGATCGTCGGCCATGATAAAAACAATGTTTGGCGGTCGCTCGGCAGCGCCCAAAGTCGACACGGCGACCAGGCTCAGCAACGACATCAGTAGCAGGCGGAAACTCTTCATACCCTCAGCTTCCACCGACTCGGCGTGGCGCACAAGCACGCACCAACGCCATCTTCGCTGGTCCAGCCCACCTACCTTTTCACCCGTCGCCGATTCTCGAATACAATCTGCTCCAAGCCCTTGGGGGCCGTAGTCGCCTCGGCGATGCGCTGATGGAGTCGTTTCGACAAATCTGCGACCGTCTTGGCTTGCGCCGCCTCGCCGGCAAGATTCTTCATTTCCGAAGGATCCGACCCGTGATCGTAGAGTTCAATTCCGTCCGCCCCTTTCTCGCCCCACTCCGTGTAGCGATAGCGAACCGTCCTCAGACTGTAGCCGCTCTCGTACTGAGTCAGCGCCGAATCTCTCGGCATCGCTGCCGCATCATCGAGCACAGCCGCCAGGCTCACTCCCGATACATTCGACGGAGGTTTGAGCCCGCACAATTCCGCCAGTGTGGGGTAAAAATCGATCATTTCAGCAGGTGTCTGCGCCACGCTCCCCTTGGCCTTGGCCCCGGGCGCCGAGATAATCAGCGGCACCCGCGCCGCGTTCTCGAACAGGGTGGTCTTTTGCCAGTGGCCGTGCTCACCCATGTGATAACCGTGATCCGACGTGAACACGACCACCGTATTTTTCGCCAAGCCCGATGCCTCCAATCCAGCAAGGACTTTGCCCACCTGCGCATCGGCAAAGGTGATCGACGCGTAGTATGCCTGGATCGCCTGACGCGCCAGATCGTCAGCGAGATCAATCTGGTCCTTTTTCCTCTGCACCGATTTTCGAGCCGGTTCCGGGATCGTTTTAAAATAGCCCTCCGGCACCTCAGGAACGACGATCGAGTCCAGAGGATACTTTTCGAAATACTGTTTCGGAGCCACGAACGGCGTGTGTGGACGGAACAAGCCCACCGCCAAAAAAAACGCCCGCTTTTCATCGGCGTAGCGCTGCAACTGCTCGACCGCCTCATCTGCGATGATGCCATCCGTCTGCTCCTCATCGGTCCCGTCTGCCGCCAGCCAACTCAAGGTTCCTCCAAAGCTCCCCGGCTGCAGTGAAAAAATCAGCGGCTCATCCTCAACGTCCCGACCGCGAGGATTGATCGTGTAGTTCCAGGAAAATGGATCATCGTGACCACTGGTGCCGATATTTTTGGGCACATTGTAGTGATAGATCTTACCGATCCGAGTCGCGAAATGCCCGGCATCGCGAAACATCTGCGACATCGTTTTCACGTTCGGCAAATGCTCGCGTAGATGGACCGCATTGCGATGGATCAATGTCTGGTCGGGATACATCCCCGCCATGAACGAAGCTCGACTCGGCCCGCACAAGGGATACTGACAATAGGCATGCTCGAAGCGCGTCCCCTGCGCCGCCAATCGATCGATGTTCGGCGTCTTCACTTGCGGATGCCCGTAGCAGCCGAGATCCGTGTTCAGGTCATCACAGATCAAGAAGAGGACGTTGGTCTTGTCGTTGGCAGCGGCATTCGGAGCAACGACGACCAGGCCAATCAGGCATACGAAAAGATTGAGCAAGCGCATAGCCACAATCAGTATCCGAAACGAAACTCCGCGCGAAGCCAATTCTGCCGGGCGATATCATTCACGGGAACTTTCCTGCAAGCCAGATCGACGCTTGAAATGCGCGGTCAGGCAGTAGACGCTGAGCCTCCTTAATATGAAAATTCTCGTTACCGGAGGTGCTGGCTATATCGGCAGTATTGCCACCGAAAAAATCATCGCCGCCGGCCATCAAGCCGTCGTCTTCGACAGCCTCTACATGGGCCACCGCCAGGCGGTTCACCCTGACGCCGTTTTTATCGAAGGCGATCTCGCTGAACGGCCAGCGATCGGGTCCGCGATCGCTGAGCACAAACCGGATGCGGTCATGCACTTCGCCTCGCATACCATGGTCGGTGAGTCGATCGAAAAACCGTTTCTCTACCTTGGCGACAACGTTGCCAACGCGCGTAACCTGCTCGAGGCGATGCTGGAGAACGACTGCAAAAAAATCATTCTATCATCGACGGCGAATCTTTTCGATCAGCCCGAGCGCGTCCCAATCGGTCCCGAAGAGCGCGTCATTCCCGGTAGCCCCTACGGCGAATCGAAGGCGATCATCGAACGATTGCTCTACTGGCTGCATCGCACCCACGGCTTGCGCTATGCCTGCCTTCGCTACTTCAACGCTGCCGGTGCCACCGAAGAACGTGGCGAAGATCACACGCCGGAAACGCACCTGATTCCCCTCGTGCTTCAGGTCGCCCTCGGACAGCGCGAGTCGATCAAAATGTTCGGCAGCGACTACGACACCCCCGACGGCACCTGCGTGCGCGACTACGTGCACATCGCCGATCTCGCCAAAGCTCACCTGCTCGCCCTCGACGCGCTCGAAGACCGTCCGGAATTGCATTACAACCTCGGCAACGGCGCTGGCTTTTCGGTGCAACAAGTCGTTGACGCGGCTCGCGCCATCACTGGCCACGCCATACCCGCCGAGGCCGTCGACCGTCGCCCTGGTGATCCTGCCACGCTGGTCGCTGACTCAACAAAGATTCGCGATGAACTCGGCTGGGAACCCGACTACCCCGATCTGGAATCGATCATGCAATCAGCGTGGAACTGGCATCAAAAAAATCCGACCGGCTACCGGTAACATCTATTCCCATCCTGCCATGAACCATTCTACTCAAAATCTCTGCGGCTCTCTGCGCCTCTTCGCCCTCTGCGTTTCGCTCCTGCTGCCGCTACTGACCAACGCCAGCGCGGAAGAGAAAAAACCCAACATCCTGTTCGCGTTCGCCGATGATTGGGGACGCTACGCCAGCGCCTACGCCGCACTCGACAAAAAGGACACACCGAACTCGTTGCTCAGCACCCCAAACTTCGACCGCATCGCGGCCGAAGGTATCCTGTTCACCAACGCTCACGTCAATTCGCCGTCGTGCACGCCCTGCCGTAGCGCCTTAGTTTCCGGCCAGTATTTCTTCCGCACCGGCATGGGCGCCATCCTGACCGGCGCCAAGTGGGATCCGAAAATTCCGAGCTTTCCCCTGCTGCTACGCGACAAAGGCGCTTATCACATCGGTCAGACCTACAAAGTCTGGTCGCCGGGAACGCCAAACGATGCGCCCTTTGGCGAACGCGATCACGAATACGAAAGCGCCGGTCGTAATTTCAACCAATTCTCGCAAAACGTCACGACCGCGATCGAAAATGGAGCCTCGATCGATGCCGCCAAACAAGTTCTCTACGATGAAGTCACTGGCAACTTTGATGCCTTCCTCGCCGCTCGCGAAAATGCCGACCAGCCGTTTTGCTACTGGTTCGGACCG
>JBBKXR010000056.1:0-16447 GCA_037969585.1 Verrucomicrobiales bacterium | reverse complement strand
CTTGTCCCCGACCCAGTACTCACGGTTTGGATCTGAGCCGCCAATCGAGGTGTAAAAGGTGTTGTCGCGTTGTGCAGCTCAAATGTGCCGTCCGTCCAATGGATGCCTGCGTCAAACATCGCAGCATTAAATTTTTGCCTTGGCCGCAAGCGTGGAATTAAGTCCACGACCGCTTGAATCACCGTGCTGAATCGCGTGCCGCTTCCGAATTTTTCGCCCATTGAGGAGGACGCATCGATCACTATCAGCACATTTTCGGTCACTGGAACTCCAAGGAAATCGGCGAAGGTCCTGGCTTCGGTATCTCCACTGTGCTCGTATAGATTTGAATCTCTCGCCTTGGCGTAGGTGATGACGTCAAAGCCGTCGAGGTAATCGGCGGCACTGACCGTGAAGGGCCCAGCGTACTGCTGCCACAACTGGACCGGCTGATAAGTTCCTGACGGGTCTTTCAAGTCATAGTAGAGATCCGATAGTCCGCTGGCATTGGTGTCAGTCAACGTCACCGTGATCGTCGGCGAGGTCGTGCTGAAGGTGTTGTTGCTCAAGGCAATGCTCGGAGGATCCAGATCGATCAACACCGCTGAATAGGTCTCCTGACCGACCGAGCTGTCGTACCATTTCGATGCGTCGTCCGAGATGGCACGGGCATTGACCTGTGCACCCGGTGGCACGCTCAATGGACCCAAGTATTCCGTCCAGGGTCCACCGGAAATCGAATATCTGATGCGAGAGGACCCGGAAGGGTTCGGATTGGACAGGCTGACCGGCAAACTAAAATCTGTGGCAGGGAATTGGCCACCCTGAATTGAGAACACGGGTGGCCTCAATCCCGACAAAGCCGGCGTTGCAGCAACGGGCGTGGGCGGCGTAGGCGACGCGAGTGAGATCGATGTCGGAACCGCTGTCGGGCCGGGAAGAAGATCTCGATCGGTATCGTAATCCCAGATCCAGCCAGACTCATGCGCAAACTCCATCACTCCCGAGCTCCGGCTGTCAATCAGCTGCTGCTCAGGCACGGCATTATCATTCAGTTGAAAGATTTTCACTCCACCGGTTCCGCCCATGGTTTTGACCTCGAAGCGCTGATCCGTGGAGCTCCAGTAGGCTCGAGGTTCATCGCCCGCCGCCTCAAAGTCGGTTTGAATAACCGCCTCCAGTCTTAGATCAACCATGGTGCTGGTCAGTGGATTGATCTGAGTTTTGATTTGAGCAGCCGACGAAGTGGATTTCAGCTTCGCAAGAACCTCTCCGGCAGAACCGGCGTCGGTTAGACTCCCTCCACTGGCGATGTACATGGTCACCGCGCGATTAAGCGCCAGGGTATCCATCTCCAGCTTGGACTGCTTAGCGGAGCTCGTCGCCGAGCCAGTCAACTGAACACCAACACTTACAACGACACCAAGAATTGATATCGCCACCATAATTTCGACCAACGACATTCCATTCTGACGTACCCGCCGAATGATTGCCGCTTTTCGCAATCCGAGACAAAGATGCCCCAAAACACAAAAAATTTGCTCCACATTTATAATATCTATTATAAATACTATAATGTCAAGGCTGTGTGTTTCCTGTGCCGCCCTCCCGAGAACCGAATAATCCCTCCGGATGGTTTCGCCAACCTTAGGGCATCTTCATCACCCGGTCTCCCGAGCTGCCCTTAGATCACGCGATGCTGGCGCCCTGTTGGACAGCGATGGGCAGCCGTTCGATCTTCATCTCGGCGAGAGAGTTCGAGATCGCATCGAGCAGGAGTTCAACATCCTGCGAATCGATTTTCCCGATGGTGCCGATTCGGAACGAGGCACTCTGGCTGACTTTTCCAGGATAGATGATCAGGTTGCGTCTAGCCAGTCGCTCGTAGAAGACGTCGAACTGAAATGCTGAATCTTCCGGCTCAGCGAATGAAGTAATCACCGGGCTGCGCAAAGGAGCCGGGACGAGGCACTTAAATCCCATTTTTTGCATTCCACGGATCAGCGTGTCGCAACTGGTTTGGTAACGTTGGTTGCGCGCGGCCACGCCACCTTCTTCTCGTAATTCGATCAATGCCTGCCGAAACGCCAGAAGCACATGAGTCGGTGGGGTAAAACGGAATTGACCGTTGGTTTCCAGAGCATCCCATTGGGCGCACAAGTCCAGGCTTACGCTGCGCGCTTGGTTGCGCGAAGACTCCAGTGGTTCGCGTCGGGCCAGAACGAAACTGAATCCGGGGACGCCCTCTATGCACTTGTTGGCGGAGGATACCAGGAAGTCGACCGGGGTCTTGCTTAGATCGATCGGGATACCGCCGAATGAACTCATCGCGTCGACGATGAAACTCAGCCCGCGCCTGGCGACGATTTCTGCAACAGTATCGAGCGGGTTAAGAATCCCGGTCGTGGTTTCGCAGTGGACCATGGCAACGTGAGTGATCGATGGATCGCTCTCGAGGACAGCATCGATCATGCCCGGATCGGGAACTTCGATTTCGTCGAACTCGATCGTCGTGACTGCGATGTCGAGACGTTCGGCGATCTGTACGATTCGCCGCCCGTAGGCACCGTTGACGATCACCAGCAATTTTCCACGCCGGGGAATAACCGAACCGATGGTCGACTCGATTCCGAAAGTTCCGCTGCCCTGAACCGGCACGGCCTCGTATCCGGCCTCTTTGCTGACGCCGGCGATCTGCAGCAGCTCACTGCGGATGGTGCGAACTACGTCGATGAAACTCGGTTCGCGCGAACCGTAGTCGTTTAGCATGGCTCTCTTGACCTGTTTGCTGGTTGTCAGCGGGCCGGGCGTGAAGAGCAGATGGTGCTTTTGTCCTGAGTTGTGGTTCATCGTTATGAGTGGCTGAGAAAATCCATGAAGCGGGCTTTGACCTCATGCGGCTTGACGGTTGGTCGCCCCAGATTTTCAGGTGAGCCCGGGCGAATTTTCATGTGCAGCAAGGCGGGGCCGGACTGGTTGAGAAACCCCGGAACGATCGCTTTGAGATCCTCGCGTTTTTCCGCGTAGGCAGCCCGGCGGTAGTTGGTGGCTGCGGCCACATCGGCAAATCGGGTCACCGATGATGCCGTCTGCTGACCGCCGGTCGAATCGTGCTGCTCGTTGTCGAGGACGATGTGTAGTAGGTTCTTCGGCTGGTAGCGCCCGACGGTAGCGAACGCACCCATCTTCATCAGCGCAGCGCCGTCGCCATCGATCACGACCACTTTCTGATCAGGGTTTGCCTGGGCGATGCCGAGACCGATGCCCGATGCCGTTCCCATTCCGCCGACGACGTAAAGATGGTTGGGGCGGTCAGCGATGGTGAACAGCTCGCGACCGGTTTTGCCGGTCGTGGCGATCACGGCTTCATCGCCATTAAGTTGTTCGAGGATTGTCTCCAAAGCTTCACTCCGCGTCGGCCGCTCGCCGGCTTCGTAGTTGTCACATTCGGTCCGAACAATCTCTGGCTGAGCCTGTTCAGTTAGCGGCTCCGGCGCTACCGAATCTTTACTCATCACAAATGCGAACGGTCGCTCACTCAGGCGCATGGCTTCCTCCGCTTCGGCCAGTGCGGGCGCTATCTCGTCGGTCTCCTGAGGGAAAGCGCGCCACGGAATGTCCATCGTCTCCAACAAGCGGTGGGTGATTTCACCCATCTGCTCGTGTTGGGGTTCGTCAGGGTGGCCTGGCTGGCCTCGCCAGGTGACGATCAACAGACTGGGAACTCGGAACGGATAGTTCAGCGAGGTGAGCGGATTGACCATATTTCCGAGGCCCGAATTCTGGCACATGGTCACCGTCTTCCGTCCTGCCAGGTAGGCACCCAGACTGATCCCCACGGCTTCGCCTTCGCTCGCCGCAGTGACGTAATTAAGCGATTGATCATTAATCACATGATTGATGAACGGCTTCAGGTAAGAGCACGGCACTCCGCTGTAAAAGGAGTAGCCTGCCTTCTTTAAAGGCTCGACGAAAGAAGTGGCTGCAATCATGACCTAACGCCGAGAGGCAACGTTCGATCCGTTAAGTGCGACAGCGCCGTTCGAACCATTGGAAGCGTTCGGCCCATCGTGATGGAGCGCTCCGTTTCCGTTCGAGCCGTTTGACGACAGGCTGCCGTTCGAACCGTTTGAATCGTTTGATGCCGGCAAGTAACGCTTCTCCGCTTGGCTTAGCTCCTCGGTATCCTGAAGCCGGAACACTTCACCGAGCGGTGCAATACTGCCGTTCAGTCCTGCCACGCTTTCCGATTCCTTGATCTCGCGACAGACGTTCTGCATCGCGGTGATCGAACTGCGCATGGTGTGGTTGGCCCAGATGCCGACACTGATTCCGAGGCTGCGGAAAAAATCGGTAGGCGTGTCCGCGTAGGTCGTCGGAACGATCACCAACGGACAGGGGCGGTCCCAGTTTTCTACGAACAGAGCGATCTCATCGGCGTTCTTCATTTTGCTGTGAACCAACAACGCATCGGCACCAGCCGAATAGTAGGCGTCGGCGCGCTCCAGAGTATCTTCGAGCGGACAACCGGTGATGAAGCCTTCTAACCGTGCCACCACGGAAAAGTTGGGATCGGTCTGGCTGTCCTTGGCGGCTTTGATCTTGCCGGCGAACTCATCCTTACATGCCAGCTTTTGAGTGTCGCCATTGAGGAAGGAGTTCGTCTTCGGAAATATTTTGTCCTCCATGCAGACGGCGGCGATGTCGCGCTGCTCCAGTTTTCTGACCAGGCGACGGACATTATTGAAGTTGCCGTAGCCGGTGTCACCATCGAGCAGGATCGGGATGTTGGTTGCATCGCTCATGAACTCGGCAACATCGAGAACTTGAGTCCAACTCGCTTCGTTGCTGTCGCGCACTCCGAGCGCTGCCGAAATCGACAGCCCGCTCGCCCAGATCCCGAGGAACCCCGCTTCCTCAACGATTTTGGCGCTGAGCCCATTGTGAGCCTCCATGAGAAACTCCAACTTGTTGGAATTCAGTAAATTGCGGAACTGTTCCGCCTTCGATAAGTGTCGACTTTGACCGGCGGCGTCGACGCTTGGTGTACGAGGCCCGACGGCGTTTCTATTTGATATGCTAGATAGTTCCATATTCTTAAATTAATGAGAGTTATGGCAATTTACATAATTTTCTAGATTACGGCAACATTATTTGCGAAAAATATTAATCATGCGACTTTTATGCTTTTTATATTCCACTTCGTAATCTATGATACTCGCCTTTAACCGCCGCTAGTTATTACCTATGAGTCAAAGTAATCTTGCCACTCTGGCACCCGAGCCGAAGGCCGAATCGCCCGATTCGGTGGATTTAGTCCGATCGGATTCGGTGGACCCAGTTCAATCGATCAAGTCCAGGACGCAAAAGCCACCACGTGAAAAGCGGATCAAGGCCGCCTACCACGGCCTTCGATCATTCACGCAAAATTGCAGTCAGTCAGCGACCGCTGTCTTCGAAAGATTGCTCCGCTTTTTCGCGCTTCCCATCGCTCTGGTCTGCCTGGTCGAGTGGAAGGAATGCAAGCGCAATGTCTTCCTTGTATTCTGGGATCACCTCTACATTTTCTTCGTCCTAAAATATTTCCCCGACAACTATTCGTCGTGCCGACTCTGGGAGGTAGACCGCAAGGATTGGATTTACTATTTCGGCTCGGGCTACGACCCCGCTTCTCTCCGTCGTCGCAAACGCCATGTGTTCCGTGGTGACTGCGAAGTGCTTTTCGAAGACAAGGAAGTCTGTTACCACCTCTGCCGATCGTTCGACCTTCCCCTACCGGTCCAGTACTGTGCGATCAGTCCCGACGACGATTTTGCCGGCGTCATGTCGGACCTTTTCGAGAAGCGTGGAGCCGACCGCCTGGTCGTCAAACAAGTCGGAGAAGCCGGCGGCAAAGGCACCTGCCTGGTCGAGCGAGACGGGACGAAACTGATCGTTCGCCAGATCAGCGATCCGCTGAAAAAGAATTCGCTGGAGGGTTTTTCTCTGCCCACCCGTGCGGTCGTTCAGGAATGGGTTCGGCAGCACCCGGTGGTGTGCGGCGTATCCAACCAGGCTCTCAACACGGTGCGCTTGGTAACACTCTTCTCGCCCGAGAAAAAAGTCATCGTTGTCGGGGCCTACATCCGCATCGGAGTGGGTTCTAGCTTTCTCGACAGCGGCAGCGGTGTCGGCGTCAAAGTCGATATCGCCAACGGCCAACTCGATGATCGGGCCACCGATGGACGCGGTCGAATGGTCGATTTCAAACCGGCCAACTATGAAAAACTCTCCGATGTAAATCTGCCGAACTGGGATCAGGCGATCGAGCTGGCGCATCGCGTGCAGGAGCACTTTGCTCCCTTCAACCGTTTCCTGGGAATGGACATCGGCTTCTCGGAATCGGGACCCGTCCTGATCGAGATCAATGATGTTTTCGACTGCGGGCGATTCGAAGGAGTGACCGGTCCGATTTTGAAAAACCAAGCCGTACTGGATTGCTGCAGAAAGTACGAACTTCTCACCCACAGGCAGTTGGACTGAACGCTTCGCCGACGATGCCTCATCAACCGTCCCGTCACCGGCGTAACCGGTCGATCCGTCTGGCGATCGTGACTTCCCTGATTTCGAAGGGAAGCACCATCGTCCTGCAATTTGGTTCGCTGCCGATCGCGGCGCGACTGCTCGGGCGGGAAGAGTTCGGAATCTACGCCACAATATCGCTGTCAGTATTTATGGTGGCGATGCTGGAACTCGGTATCGGGCCGGCGCTTGCCCGGGGCATTTCCGAGGCGTCCGCGAAGGGAGATAAGCAACGCGAAGGACAGCTCTACGTCAGTGGTGCGGCGCTGTTGGCCGGCTTGGCGATTCTCGGTTCGTTGATCGCTGCACTGGTCCTGACCTTCGTTCCAATTCCGGTTCTGTTCGGTGAAAAGTATGCACCGTTCGCGGAAACCATGCGTCCGGCATTGTGGCTGGGCGTGTTCCTGATGGTCGGCCAGGTCGCTGTCGAAATGACCGACCGAGTCAGGGAAGGCTACATGGAAGCCGGCATCGTCAACGCCTGGGGTGCAGTCGGAAATATTGTTGGCGCCATCGTCGTTTTCATCGGCATCCAATATCAACCCTCGGTCTCATTTCTACTCCTGGCGGTGTTCGGTCCGAACATTCTCGCTCGGGCGATCAGCACGGTTTCGATGATCCGCGATCGGCCCTGGTTGATCGGAAGGCAGGCCCGTCCCGAGCGCTCGACAATGAAGGAATTGGTAAAGGATGGCCTGTCCTACTCCGCCACTTCGTTCGTCGTATACCTCGTGGAGTACAGCCTTTGCGCGCTGATCGTCGGACGCATCTCGGGTCCTGGCGCCGTCGCGGTTTTTCATGTGATGATGGCGATCACCACCGCCTTTACCGGCATGCTGGTCATGGTCGGGCGTCCGATCTGGGCGGCAGTGGTCGATGCCATGGAGTCGAGCGATCACGACTGGTTGACGACGGTCACCGGTCGCTACTACAAATTTCTGGGTGCACTTACAGCGCTGGCCGCCATTGTTCTGATCACCGCTGGACCGTGGCTGGTGCTTCGCATCTACGGCGATGAATTTGTCGTCGGCCGTTTCCTTTTCATCGGTCACGCCTGCTTCCTTTTGGCGATCGGCTGGCGGCGGGTCAATCGCTACCTGTTGATCGGGCTCGGCCTTTTGCCGCAGACTGTCTTCCCCATTCTGTTAGGATTGGCCGTCGGCCTGGCCATGGGAGTGGCGGGGATGATGCAATGGGGATTGGGCGCTCTGTTCGCCGGGATGGGTTTAGGAACTCTCCTTTTTTCCGGATTGAAGCTGCAGTTCCTGGTCAGGGAGAGGCTGCAAAATATCGGTACCCCAAGCTCGGTTCAGACTCCCGACCTGCAGGCTCCCCCGATCAAACCGGATAGAACTATGGCGTGACGCGTCATTTTTTAACGCCGACAGCAGCAAAACATTTCCCTCACTAATCATATGAAAAAACATCTCCTTAGTTTGATCCGCAGTCTCCCCATCGGGACGGTCCTCCAGGAAAAAATATTGTTTTTCCTCAAGCTTGGCTACTGGCCGAACTTTGCATCGCCGAGGACGTTTAATGAGAAGATCAATCATCGCAAACTTTTCCTGAAGGACAGCTTCATGGTTTCCTGCATGGACAAAATCGCCGTGAGAGACCACGTGGCTGCCAAAATTGGCCCTGAATATCTCATTCCGGTTTTGTATGTCGGTGAATCCATTACCTCCGAGCAGTTGCACGCGCTCGGGGACGATATCGTTGCCAAGCCAAGTCACGACTCCAAATCCACCGAAATCATCCGCAGCAATACGCCCGAAATTGCCACGGCCGCCGCCGCTCGCCTGCGGACTAAAGTTAACACGGATTTCGGAAAGCAGACCAACCAGTTCGCCTATAGCGACGTGCCGGCGAAAATTCTCGTCGAGAAGATGCTCGTCGAAGCAACCAAGGTCACTCCGGACGACTACAAGATCTTCTGTTTCCGACAGGCCGACGGCACAATCAAAATCCATATCGAATTGCACCAAAACCGCGAGCAACCTGATTACAAAGTGTCCACGTTTGATGAGAACCTACAACCGATTTCATTGCGTGCGAAGGAGTACGGCACGTGCGCCTTTCCCTGCCCGGAAAAGTGGCCGCGTATTCGCGAAATCGCAGAAACGCTGGCTGTAGATTTCGACCACGTTCGGGTCGATCTCTATCTTCTCAGCGACCGGATCTATTTCGGAGAGATGACATTCTTTGACGGTGGAGGAAGGACCGAATATTCAACAGTCGAAGGAGAGCGCCACGATCTGGATTGGGAAATGGGACGCCTGTGGACGATGGCTGACGAGTTCCCCTGCGATCCACCGCAGCGAAAATCCGGCGCGCACGATGTTCCCCAAATCGATGCGGTAAAACCGCGCTCGAAACGGAAAAAGCGTCGAGTGTCAGCTGCCACAATGTCGCAGACGAATACCTGATATCAGGTTTCGCGAGCGACGGATTGGGCCGAACAACAAGCTCGCTTCCCGCTGCAGCAAACACCTTCGCATCTTCCGCCCATACGCAGCCTCAGCGGGATCCGGGCGCGCGATTTCCCATCGGCCCTGCCTCGCAGCGCTGGAAATGTGATACGCAAAAGATGGGGTCTCGCGCGGCGGCTTCGCCTCGCCTGAAAGTTCCCAGACGCACCTTTCACTATCAACCACGGCGCCCGCCAGATCTGCATTCGCCGTAGCCAGCAAGCTACGCAATGATCTTATCGATCACTTCACCAGCCACGTCGGTCAGTCGAAATCGCCGACCATTATAGGTGTAGGTCAGCTTCTCGTGATCGAGACCGAGTAGATGCAGCATCGTTGCGTGCAGATCATTAACGTGGACTTTGTCGACCGCCGCCTTGTGGCCGATCTCATCCGACTCGCCGTAGCTGACCCCACCTTTGACCCCGCCGCCAGCCATCCATGTCGTGAAGCAGTGCGGATTGTGATCACGCCCGGGCTTCTCTGATTTCTGACTGAGCGGCAATCGGCCGAACTCGCCGCCCCACACCACCAATGTATCCTTCAAAAGTCCGCGCTGTTCGAGGTCAGTAAGCAAGCCGGCAATCGGCGTATCGGTCTCTCCGGCGAATTGACTGTGATTTCCTGCAATGTCGCTGTGGCCATCCCACGAGCGCTGATTCTCCATGCCGCCTGAGTAAATCTGCACAAAGCGCACCCCGCGTTCGACCATGCGCCGCGCGGTCAGACACTGGCGCGCAAAGTGATCGCAGTTTTTTTCACCGACTCCGTAGAGCTTCTTGACGTGCTCAGGTTCACCGTCGATGTCGAGCGCCTCCGGCGCGTTGCTCTGCATTCGATAGGCGAGTTCAAAGCTCTCGATACGGGCTTCGAGATCGGCCTCGCCGGGTCGCGTTTCGAAATGCTGCTGGTTAAGTTTTTTCAATAGAGCCAGCTGCCGCGCCTGCTGAGAATCGTTCATGTGCGCCGGACGATTGAGGTTGTCGATTGGGTCACCTTTCGGCTTCAGCCACGTGCCCTGATACACACTTGGCAGATAGCCCGCGCCCCAGTTTGCCGCCGAACCCTTCGGCAATCCCCGGTCAAGTGGATCCGACATTACCACAAAGGCGGGCAGATTGCGGCTGACGCTACCGAGTCCATAAGTCGCCCACGATCCGACACAGGGATAACCCATGCGCGGCAGGCCACAGTTCATCATGAACAACGCTGGGCTGTGATTGTTCGACTCGGTGTATCCCGAGTGAATGAAGGCCATCTTGTCGACGTGCTCACCGAGTTTCGGAAAGATCGACGAGACCATTTTTCCGCACTCGCCACGTGGCGTGAACTCGAAGGGAGACTTCATCAGTGGACCCACCGACTTGGAGAAAAACCCCGTCTCCTTGTCGAAGCCTTCCAGTTCCATACCGTCCACCTTTTCGAGTTCGGGCTTGTAGTCCCAAGTATCGACATGACTCGGGCCACCATTGATGAACAGCCAGATGACCGACTTAGCCTTGCCGGGGAAATGGGATGTTTTCTGTGCCAGAGGATCGGTCGCGGATGCGCCTGAAGCACTAGCGAGCATTCCCTCTTCAGCGAGCAGTGTAGCCAATCCGATGGAGCCAAAACCAGCGCCGGCCTGACGAAGAAGTTGGCGACGGGAGAACAGTTGATTGATCATGGAGTTGCTCACTATTGAAGATAAATAAACTCGTTCAGCCCGAACATTATCTGACACAGATCGGCCAGCGCCTGCTGCCGCGCCGTTGCGGGGGGATATGAGCTCAATTGCTCCTGCAGAAAAGCCAGGTTCACCGCCAACTCGTCCGGCGTCGTAGAACGCCCGAGCGTAACTTGGTAGAGATAGTCGACGGCTTGGCGATTGTCCGAGATCTGGTTCGCCCGCTCACCGAGCTTCCCGGCCCAGGCCACGACCTGAGGATTGTTCATAAACAACAGCGCTTGCGGTGCGATCGTGGTACTCGGTCGGCTGCCCTGACTGACCAGCGGCTCAGGTTGATCGAAGATTTGCATGATCGGTATCAGGAGACTGCGCTTGATCATAAAGTATATGCTGCGCCGCCGCTGATCTTCACTCAGCGTTCCCGGGCCAAACATCGTCGCATCCAACTGACCGGAAACGGCGAGCATCGAGTCGCGAATCACTTCTGCCTCCAGGCGGCGCGGTGCGAAACGCCACAGCCACTGATTTTCGGGATCAACTTTCGCATTCTTTACCGAGCTGGCACTGCTCTGACCGTACGTCGAACTGAGCATGATTTTTCGATGCAGATCCTTCAGGCTCCACCCGTTGTCGATGAAATCCTGCGCCAGAAAATCGAGCAATTCGGGATGACTCGGCTCACTTCCCTGCAGCCCGAAATCGTTCGGCGTCGCCACCATACCGCGACCGAAGTGATGATGCCAAACACGGTTCACGATCACTCGCGCCAGCAAATGCCCAGCGCCGTCTTGCGTGTCAGTCATCCAGTTCGCCAACGAACGTCGCCGATAGCTACTGCGCGCATTTTCCGGTGGCTCGACCTGCCATGCGGCCGTGTCCTTGCCGTTGCGTACCAGCACCTGCAGAAAACCCTGGCTGGCGACACCCTCCTTCTGATTCGGATCTCCACGACTCAGAAAATGCGTCTGCGGATAAAAGTGCGGAAAACCGCGACCGTCGGCGTGATGCTTGGTCGGCGGAAAGCCCTCACTGGTGACCTGCACTTTAGCGAGCGTTGGTCGCGGTTTTTTCGCCATCGATTCACGAACCGTCACGCTGAGTTTAGTCCAGCCGTCGTCGCGCGCCGCAAACAGCGGGAACAATACCTTGCGATGATTTTCCTCAAGCTTCCCCGATTCGAGAGCAGCGAACGCAGCACTGACTTTCGCCGACTGACCTTTGCCGACTACCACCGGAGGATCGGACTGCGAACTGATCGATAGTCGCGGACGACCGATAACATGCTGACCGTTGTTCAGATAACTGAGCTGAAATTCAAGCCGCGTCTCGCCATCGATCTTGATCGCTTCCGCCAATTCAAATACCGCCGCCTGGTCTTTACCGATGCCCCCTTGGTCGATCGCCCAACCGGTTCCCGTGGCATTGTCATCAAAGGCGCTGGCCACCGAAAGGCTGCCAGTGTTCTGTTCGTGAGTCGCCTTCGCCGACAAGATCTTAAGCTGTTTCGGCTTCGCCTCCGCATCCTTTGTCGGAGTGGCAAAAACTTTCAGATCGCTGAGCGCGAAATTTCCATTCGCCGCCCGGCCCGGGCCTTTTTTGGTCAACGATTCATCGGTCAGCGCTTCGATACGGAAAAATTTCACGCCATTTGCTGCAGCCGTGGCTCGAAGGGTATGAGTTTCCCGCGCCGGACTCTCGCCCGTCACCAACACCGACCCATCCGCCTGGGTCACGAGTGTTGAGCCGCCACTCGACTCCACCGAATCCAGTTCGAGAGTCAGCCATTCACCCTGCCGTTCCGGCATCGGAGTCTTCGCATCGGTCTGCAACCACGACTCAAATGCCGCCAGAATTTCCGGCGTCGCTTCGTATGCAGTCAGTGCTTTTTCCGCTGCGCCGTGCTGTTTTCTCCATGCCGCCAGTGCCATTCGATCTCCTTCCGGATCCAGCTCAACATCGATCTCACTGCGAATCGTCGTCGAAAATGTCGACAGCAAACGATAGTAATCCTTCACCGGAATCGGGTCGAATTTGTGATCGTGACAGCGCGCGCATCCGATCGTCAATCCAAGCATCGCCGTGCCGGTCGTCGCCGCCATGTCGTCCAGCTCGTCGTAACGTGCGCTCTCGAATTCCTTCTCGGTCAGCTGGGTCGGAAAAACTCCCGCACCGAGAAATCCGGTCGCCATCATCGCCAGCGGATCGTCAGGCGCATACTCGTCGCCCGCCAATTGCCACTTCACGAACTGCTCGTAAGGCATGTCACTGTTCAGCGCTTTGATAACAAAATCACGGTAGTGGTAGGCATACTTGCGGTCGTAGTCCTGCTCGAATCCGTGACTCTCGGCAAAACGCGCGGCGTCCAACCAGTGCCGCGCCCAACGCTCGCCATAGTGCGGACTCGCCAGCAGTTCATCGAGCAGGTTTTCCTTCGCAGCCTGCGGATTCTCTGCGTGAGCTTTCAGAAAAGTCGCGACCTGCCCGGGCGTCGGAGGCAGACCGATGAGGTCGAGATAAGCGCGCCGCAAAAACGTCGCCGGCGAGGCAGCGGCGCCAGGTTGAAGCTCATTGTCGCGCAGCTTCGCCAGCACAAATGCATCGATCGCAGTCTTCGCCCATGCGTCATCACTCTTCGGCGGCTGCACTTTTGCCAGCGGCTGAAATGACCAGAACTCTCGATCCGCATCCGTGATGACCATCGCGTTCGAAGCGGGTGCACTCTGGTCGACCAACGGTTCGTCGTACGGAGCGCCCAGGCGAATCCATTGCTCGATATCGTCGATCAATTCATCGGAAAGCCGGTCCTCCTTCGGCGGCATCTCCGGTTCCTCCTGATGACGAATCAACGCCAGCAGAAAACTCGTCTCGGGTTTCTCCAAATCGATGACCGCGCCTGACTCGCCGCCTTTCAGCAACGCCTCCCGTGACGTCATGTCAAAATCGGAGCGCGTCTTCTCACCGCCGTGGCAACGAACGCAAGTTTCCTTCAGTGCCGGTCCCACCGATTTTTGAAACAGCGCTAAGCCCGCCTTCATCTTATCAGCGTGGTCGGCAGGAAGCGGGGTCTGTGCCGAAGCCGATGTGATCAGCGAGACACAAAACAATATAAATAGGCAGGTTCGAGTCATCTTGGCAGAACGGATAGATATCAAATCCGCCTCTGGAGTTCCAACCATTCCATCACCGATGCGCGTGGCCAACGACATCCGTCGTCCGCAATCACGTCGTTGCAGCAACCGCCACTATCCCGCTAACCTTCAAGCAGTTTTGATTCCGAACACCATGAAAACCTCACTTCTCGCCGTCACGCTAATCGTCAGCATTTCCTTTCAGGCTATCGCCGGTGCGGCGGAGGCAGGAGGCAAAAAATCCAGTGCGGCAGCGAAGGCCAAAGCCGAGCCAGCTCTAAAGGTTGGCGACGCGGCACCGGATTTCAAAATCACCGACTCGAACGGCCAGCAAATCGACCTCGCCGAACTTGCCAAGGACGGACCGGTGCTGGTGCGCCTGACCTGCGGGTGTCTTGGCTGCGACCTGGAGTTGCCCTACTTTCAAGCGCTTCACGAAGCCTATAAAGATCAAGGGCTGACCAGTCTCGCGGTGTTCGCTGAGCCCGATGACAAATTTGCCGAGTATGCCAAGACCAACAAGCTGGACATGCGTTATGCCCTCGATCCCAAGCGCGACAGTTGGAAAGTTTTCGGAACCACAACGATGCCGAGCAATTTCCTCATCGAAAAAGGTGGCAAAGTGGTCGCCATCAGCAAGGGCTGCAATCCCGAGGGCATGAAAGCACTCGCGCTCGGCAACGAAGCTGCAAAACTGGTCAGCGCTGAAGAAGTCGATCTGACCAAGACCGCCACGCCACGGCCGAAGGCCGCTGCGAAAGCGAAGAAAACGGTGCAGGCGAAAGAAGCTGCGAGCGAGTAGCCCTGCTCGAATCACTGTAGCGGAAGATGCAAAATCTTCCGATCTCGAAGCGGCCTACGGTCGGAATTTCTGGCAAATTCCGCTACCTGGCAGGCCCGGAAAATTGGCCGCGCCACTTTGAGAATTCGCCGACCAATCTGCGCTGAATGTCCGGATGCTCACTGCTCAGATTCGTAGTCTCACCGGGATCCGTAGAAAGATCGAACAGCTCGAACGGGGCCTTAGGATCACTGCGCGCGATTTTCCAGCGCCCCTGACGAGCGCCGCTCGCCTTGCTATATTCGAAGAACAGCATCTCGTGCGGTGACTTCGCCTCGCCTGCCAGCGTCGCGCCGATATCGCGACCATCGAGATAGGGCTCATCGGGAATTTCGATCCCCGCCGCCTTCATCACCGTCGGCAACACATCGAGGTTCGATACCATCTCGTGGCACACCGAACCGGACTCAACCTTGCCCGGCCAGCGAACCACGAAGGCGGTACGCACCCCACCTTCATAAACGTCGGTTCGCCCACCACGGAACGGACTGTTAGTAGCAACCTTCGTCTCCAGCGGCCAGTTCGGATTCGTCGACGCGCCGTTGTCCGACATCACCATGACGATGGTGTTGTCCGCGATGCCCAGATCATCGACCTGCTTGACCACTCGACCGATCGCCGCATCGAGCGCTGACATCACCGCTTGGTACCCCTCGGCGCCATCGGTGGAGCCGGCGGCGTAGCCATACATTTCAAAAAACTGCGCCGCCGCCTGCCAGTTCAGCGGCTCGCCTTCGGCCCTGTTTTTGGGGTTCGGCACATGCGCCGCGTTGAACGGCACATAGGCAAAAAACGGACGCTGCGCGTCGTGTTGTTCGCGCATGAATCGACAGGCTTCGTCGGCGAACAAATCTGTACTGTAGCCTTCGACTTCGATCGGCTCCGGATCGGCATTGCGGCGCATGTCCTCCTGACCGTTGTAGACGTGCGTGTAGTAATCGATGTTGCCGGAACGACAGCCGAAGAATTCATCAAAGCCGCGATCCAGTGGGCGACTTCCCTCGGCATAACCGAGATTCCATTTTCCAAAACAACCCGACACGTAACCGGCATCCTTGAGGAATTGCGGGAAAATTTTCTCCCGATGCGGCAGCCCGATTCCCGTCCAGTTCTGTGGCGTGCTCAGTTGCTTCGTCAGACCGTTACGCAACGGATAGCGTCCAGTCATCAGCGCCCCGCGCGATGGCGTGCACGACGAAGTGACAATGTAAAAATCCGTACACCGTACGCCCTGCGCCGCCAGCCGATCGATGTTCGGCGTGCGGATCACCGGATTGCCGTAGCAGCCGATGTCGCCGTAACCAACATTGTCGATCAGCATCAGCACGACGTTGGGCGGTGCGTCTTGCGCAGATCCGTCCGTCGAGAGAAACAGCGCGACCGAAGCCAGCGCGCAAAGAGCTAAGCGATAAATTTGCACCCCGTCATCCTACGCAAGCACCCACTCAAAAGGCAACTGGCTGCTCTGATTTCCTTGCGCCGTGCGCGGAACTGCCGACACTTGCGGCAGCGTGAACCGCATCGATCGATTCACCGCAACCACCCTGCTGCTGCAGAGTCATCGCGTGGATAGCGCGGTAAGCGCAGAAAAAACGCCGGGCTATTTTGACCAATACCGTCGCTACTTCGCCGCAGAAAATTTTCCGACCGGGAAACCGTTCTCATACGATATCGTGAATTCCCCGCCCGTCACCGGGTAGCAAATCACGGTATCCTTGCGCTCGAAATCCGTCGGCGTAGTGCGGATCACCGCTTGCTCGCCTCCAGGTTTCAGCCACTCACCAGCGATTTTAAAAACCGA
>JBBKXR010000055.1:0-30841 GCA_037969585.1 Verrucomicrobiales bacterium | reverse complement strand
ACCCTCGGCCGCCCCATCGCGACCCGCCGCCATCGCCAAATCGTTGGTCGACACCGTCTCCTCGACCACCTCAACGGCGAAGTTCAGCGCCCCACCCCCGCCCGTCTCGTCGATCGCGGCAGCGATCGCATCCGCTTCGAGCGACGGATGCCTTCCATTTTCGGAGCTAGGAGGCATCGGTATCAATTTCCAGTTCCATGGCGAGATCGATCGTGCCCGCCGAATGGGTCAGCGCTCCCACCGAAATGAAATCGACGCCGGTCGCCGCGATGTCGGCCACCGTGTCGAGATTGACGCCACCGCTTGCCTCCAACAGAATCGGACTGCCTGCCGCGTCACGCATTGCAACCGCCTCGCGCAGCTGGTCGGTGCTCATATTGTCGAGCAGGATGAATTTCACGCCGTCGAGGCCGAGAAAATCGCGAACCTGATCGAGCGTGTCAGTTTCCAGTTCGACGCTGATGTCGGGATGCTCAGCATGCAGCGCATCGATTGAGCGTTTGATGGCAGCGATGCTGTTTTCGGCGAGCAAATGATTGTCCTTCACCATGACCGCATCGTAGAGCCCGATGCGGTGATTGGTCCCGCCACCGGCTGCGACCGCCGCCTTTTCCAGTTCGCGAAATCCCGGCGTCGTCTTCCGCGTATCGAGCAATTTGGCCCGACCGTCGACGCGTTTCACGAACTCGTGCGTTGTCGTCGCTACACCACTGAGCCGCTGCATGAAATTCAATGCCGTGCGCTCCGCCGTCAGCAACGCCCGCGTCGGCCCCTTGATGGTCAACACGCGATCGCCCGCTTCGACATCGCTGCCGTCACTGGCCGCAACCGCGATCTCGCAGCGCGAGTCGATTTTTTCAAAGACCTCGACCGCCACCTCGACGCCGGCTAACACACAGGCCTCGCGCGCAACGATCACCGCCGTCGCGCATTGGTCTTCGGGAACAAAGTATGCCGAAGTCAGATCACCGGCATTGCCGAGATCTTCGGCAAGCGCGAGATGGATCAACGCGTGAACGGATTGAGAGAGGGCCATGCTATTAATAAAGGAGATCTATAATGGAGATCTATAATGGAGATCGAGAACGCTGAAAGAAAACGCCGACCGACTCACGTTTCCACCAGTTTCCGCTCTCAGATTTTTCCTCGCGATCAGAAAATTGGTACAAGTAAAGCTGAGCGCGCACCGCATCCGGCGCTTCACCGTCGAGAGGATGGCCATCAAAGAACGCCAGAGCCGCGGGATCGTTCGCCAGCAATCGGTCTACCAGAGCCTGAAACCACGCGCCGTTGCCCGGCGAAATACGCCCGCCGCGCACCTCCAGAGCCAGGAACCAAAACTGCCACGCCAGTCGCGGCTGATGCGGCGCGACGAATCGCGGACGCCGGTCGAGCTCGCCCGGTTTCCAACGCAGGTCATAGGCTTGCCATGTGTTGCCACCATCGCGCGTTCCTTCGATAACGATCTCCGGCCGCTCCTTGGTCATGGTGCGGAACAGGCCGTAACCGTTGACCAAGGCGAACGGTCGCAGCGAGTCGTGGAAACGATGGGCAAAGTCCGGCAGCAAACGCTGTGAGGTGCGCAGTCGACTGGCACCGGGTGCACTGAGTTGGGCATCGATGGAAATCGCCGACAGCACCAGCAGCAGAGAGCCGGGAACCCAGCGCCAGACATTGTCATAACGCATCGTAGTCCCTGACCCTCCATCGCTCGTTCCAATTCGCAGCCACGCCAGCCACGGTTTTTTCCAATAACGATCCGCGACCAAGGGCAGACACAGAATGGCTGTCAGACCATTGAAGAACGTGTAGTTGCCGGTCGCCGCGATCATCAACATCAGCCCGGCGATACCCAACACCGCCACCAGGCGCAGCCGCGCTCCGCAAAAAATGAAGATAGGCAGCACCAGCTCGACGAGATACATCGGCAGCAACGAGAACTTTTGAAAACCGGCTGGCAGCTGATGCATCAACCACGCCGGCCAAGTTGGTAGCGGCTGCGTCTCGTAGTGGAACGTCATCGCATCGAACTCGCCCCACCACGCAACATCCGGCCACGCGACTTTGACCCAACCGGAAAAAAATATCAGTCGAAACAGCAGGCACCACAGCAAAAATACCGCCAGTCGCGAAGGCGGACGCGTTATTTTTTTCCACGCCGCTCGCCGCCACGGCTTCGACCACGGCGCCGCCAGGATTGCGACGAACCCAGCCTCAACCAACAGGATATCCCACTGAAAACTCAGGAACACACTACCGGTGTGCAGCACCGACAGATAGATCACCCACAGCCCGAGAAGCGCTACGCCCTGTGCGTAACCGATCAGCACCAGCAGCGACAACACCACACCGATAGCCAACGCCAAATGCACAATACCGTCCGCCGAACTCAGCCAGAATAGCGTCGGCAAATTCCACCACCGCTTGCGCCCCTGTTCCCCGAGAGCCTGCTCGACCGCATCGAGGTAACCCGACATCGGCACCAACCCCTCGCCGCCGACCAGTCCGGAAAATTGTAGCCACCACGAAACGATCGCGATCAGATAAATCCCGCCCAACGCCCGCAAAAACAGCGCCACACCGATGCGATGCTGGTCGCCGTCGAGTGGCGTCAGCACGCTCAGAGTTTTTCGCACAGTCGAATTCATTCTTGGACTTAGTCAGCCACGCCAGCCAATCGCCAAGACGTTGGCCAACTGCAATAGAATAGCGATTGGCTCAACAAAGTCACCACCGCAACAAGCAGCCCAGTACACCAATGCCACTAATATCCCTCAATCAATTCCCATTCCCCCCATTAATTCCCAGGGAAATTAAAGTTGCCCATCAGTCAATTGGGTGCACAGTGGGCAGCCACACAGCTCGTCCTCCTTTCTCCCCACTCTGCAAACCGACATCCCGGCCGCCATGTCCTACCGACTGCTGCGAACACATACCGAGTCCTACTATCACTGCATCGACAGGGTGGTCGACAAGACTCGCTGCCTGCACGAAGCAGAGCGACGCCATTTTCGGCTGTGGATGCGACGACTGGCACAGTTTTGTGGGGTGCAGGTGGTTACGTATTGCCTGATGGAAAACCATTTTCACCTGCTGGTGCGCGTGCCTTGCCGGGAAACGAAGCTCGCAGAGGTGCCGCTGACCGAGACACTGCTGCGGCAACTTCTACCACTAATCTACAGCGGCCGGGACCTGCGCGATGCGGTGCAGGAGCTGGATCGGGCGGTGCAACAGGACTCCACCGGCAAATGGCTGGCAGAGATCTTGGCCCGGTATGAGGCGCGACGTTATTCTTTGTCGATATTTCTCAAAGAACTTAAGCAACGCTATACGCGTTGGCACAACCGACGCCATCGGCGCACGGGGACGCTGTGGGAGGACCGTTTTCGATCAGTATTAGTAGAGGGAGATGAACGGGCTCTGCTGACGATCGCCGCCTACATCGATCTGAATCCAGTGCGCGCGGGCATCGTCGAGGATCCGAAGGACTACGTGTGGTGCGGCTATGCTGAGGCAGTAGCGGGGGAAAAATCGGCCCGTGAGGGGCTGGGAACAGTTCTGGAGCGAACATCTTTCGGGGTGAATCGTCGCGTGACCTGGCGCAATACGGCACCGCGCTACCGAATGCTGCTCTATGGGCATGGAGAGAAACGTGATGCGGATGCGATGACGGGTAAAGCCGGGCGCTTGGGGATGACGCGGCGCAAGGTGGCAGAGGTGCTGGCGAACGACGGCGAGTTGAGTCTGTGCGAGGTTCTGCGCTGCCGGGTTCGTTATCTGACTCACGGTATGGCAATTGGTGGTGAGGAGTTTTTACAGCAGGTAATGGAGGAAAATCGGCAACACTTCAGTGCGAACCGAACCACTGCGGGACAAAGGATGAAGGGTTCGGATTGGGGTGGCTTGCAGGTGTTGCGCGGACTGCAGCGTGATCTGTTTGGCACCTAGGTGGATGAGCTGATGACAATGACCGTGCGCTTTGTTCCAGCGACACTCCTCACCGATGTTGACGCTAGCTTTCGAACGTAAGCCCTGTCAGCCCCACTCATCCCCAACTCTGCATTTCCCCCGCGCCACTTTTCGGCTATCTTGGCGGCGAGCAGAATAAAGCAGACTAGAGTAGAACACCGATGGCCGACAGCTACAGTTGGGAACATGCCGCTCCGCAGGGCAGCACATTTCGCAGTGAGGGATCCCAGCATCTCGGCTGGTGGATTCTGCTTGCCGTGCTGATTTCGATCGTGCTGCACGTCGCGCTGTATATCGCTTTCGGCGCTTGGGAGTTGCAGCAAAAAGTGGCCGAACTCAACGAGGACATCGTATTTCGCAACCAGCAGCAGCAGTTGGTCATCGATCAGAAAAAACTCACCGAGATGCTGCCGCAGCCACAGGCAACCGACGAAAAAGCTCCCGACAACGCCGACCTGAGCAAGACTCTCGAGAAGATCGATGAGTTCGACATTTTCAAGGACGCACCCGAGGAAATCACTCTGACACCGGCGGTCGAAGACGTAAAAGTTTTTGCCCAGGGCGGCGGACCGGCCGCGCCCAAGACCGGCGTCAGTCTCGACATGGGCAGCCTCGATCTGTCGGTCGCCGATGCGGTCAGCAAAGATCTGAAGGAAATGCGTGAACGACTGCTCGACGCCGAAGTCGCCGCCAACGAGCAACCGGTGCTGGAGCTGAACAGCGACGAGTTTTCCGCGACGTCCGACACAGAGGACTTCTTCCGCAAAGCCGCCGCCAAGGCGACCGGCGATGACGGCAAGGCGATCACCGAAGGCTACAGCAACCTCGACGAACTGTTGAGCGGTGCCGGTGGTGGCCTGCCTGGTGACACGAGGCCGATCCTCATGCCCACCGATTTGCTGTTCGAATACAACCAGTTTGAGCTGCGTGAGGAAGCCAGCCTGAGCATGATGAAGTTGGCCTTTTTGATCCAGACCAACCCCGACGCGAAATTCATTATCGAAGGTCACACCGACACCATCGGTAACGATCAGTACAATGAAGAGCTCAGCCTCAAGCGGGCGGGCGCGGTGCGCGACTGGCTGCTCGACAAGCTCAAGATCGCCGCGACCAACATCCAGGCAGTCGGCTACGGTAAGTCTCGCCCGATCCCCGGCGTGCCCACCAGCGGCACCCCGGAAGAACAGGCGCTCAATCGCCGGGTCGAGATCGTCATCAGGAAAAAGTGAGTGGGGTGCGAGAGCGTCGTCGCTGGAGGCGCACGATTGGCTCTGCGGCTTTGATTGTCTGTATTATTGGCACTCTGCTTTTCCTGTGGGTCGCACGCACTCAGGCAATCGCCATGCTCCACTACACTCGCGCGGAGGGTGCCAAAAGGACCGCGCGCCCTGAGCAACTTTCAGTGCGGGAAAAAATTAAGGTCGTTCTCAATGGCGTGTCGGTACCGCGGCCTGAGAACTCGACCGACCCGAACTCCCTCAGACTGCCGTTTGAAACACTCGACGTGATCAACGGCCGCGGCGACACTCTCGAAGTGTGGCGGATTCCTTTCGCGTCCGCCACCGTGTCGCCATCGGCACCCCGCGTGTTGATGTTTCACGGCTACGCCGCGAGTAAGGATTCGCTGCTCAGCACCGCTCTGCAATTTCAAAAACTCGGCTGCGAATGTTGGTTGGTGGATTTTTATGGATCAGGAGGATCGACTGGCGACAGCACGTCCTTCGGCTGGTACGAGTCGGGAGACGTTGCATCGGTGGCCTCGGCCGCTCGCGCAGCCGATGAGCCACTGAGTCAAAAACAGCCGCTCGTCCTTTACGGGACATCGATGGGTGGCTCCGCAATTATGAGAGCCTTGGCTGATCTCGATGTCGACGCCGATGGGGCTATCGTCGAAAGTGTCTTTGGCAGTTTCCGCGAAACGGTCGCCAAGCGTTTTCAACTGATGCATCTGCCCGCATTTCCCGCCGCTGATCTGCTACTGTGGTTCGGCGGGCGAGAATTGGGATTCGATGCTCTTCAACACAATCCGATTGACTACGCCTCCCGCATCGATACGCCAGTGCTGCTACTGCACGGCCGCCACGACACCCGGGCGACGATCGATCAGGCCGAAGCCATTCATGCAGCACTCGTTGGACCCGCGACTCTGGTCGACTTCGATGCCGGGCATCAGATGCTCGCGCCACATTTGCCCAAAAAATGGCGCGAAGCGGTCCGGACTTTCCTCGGCGAGAACACTGATCCTTCGCTACCGGTGCTTTCTCCGACAGCGGTCCCGCAATAAGCACTCCCCGCCCCGGCTTTTTGCTGCTACCTTGCCGCCGTTCGCGCGTCTGGTTATATGGCGCGACGATATTTGGCATTTTCGGTGAATAAACTCGATTCCAGCGCGTCCTATTCTTCAGAGGACTCCGGTGACAACCGGTCGGCCGACGATGCTGCGGCGCAAACTGACTCCGTAGCAACGGAGGACGGCGGGCCGCCGGATGCCGAACTGGTTCAACTCAGCCAGAACGGTGACCTCGACGCTTTTGACCGCCTGGTGATCCGTTACCGGGGGAGAATTTACGCCATGATCATGAATATGATTCACAACGATGCCGACGCTTGGGACCTGACACAGGATACCTTCGTCAAGGCATGGCAGGCGCTGCCGAAATTCGAGGCGCGGGCGAACTTTTTTACCTGGCTCTACCGGATCTGCCACAACGTCACCTACGACTGGCTGCGCAAACGCTCCAACAAGATAGAAAAAGCCGAGTTCGACGACCGCATCGAAGCCGGATCGATGGAGGCGAGCGCGCCGACCACTCCGCGTGCCGCGCTCTCACCCGATGCCCATGCCGAGCGTAGTGAACTGCGCCAACGAATCGATGGCGCCATTGATCAACTTTCTCCCGAACACCGCGAAGTGATCCTGCTCAAAGAGGTCGAAGGCCTGAGCTATCAGGAAATCGCCGACACTGTCGAATGTGCCATCGGCACCGTCATGTCGCGCCTCCACCATGCTCGCAAAAAACTTCAGCAAACTCTCAACGACCTGCAGCCATGAAACCCACAGACGAAGAACGTATCACTCTATGGATCGATGGTGAGCTCAGCGATTCCGATGTCGCCGACCTGCTAGTCGCCGATCCCGAACTGGCGAGCGTGAAACGCGAGGCCACCAATCTCGGCGACCTGTTGCGGCAGGAACTGAAAGCGGACCGCGCCGCCGACGTGCCGCACGCAGATTTTTTCAGTCACCGCCTGCGCGAGCGCATCGTCGAAGAGGCCAATGCCGACTCGTCCGACGCTTCGGCAAGGGTCAGTTTGCGTGAGGAAGCCCAGATCCTGCCGCTGTTCACCCGTATGCGCTTCGCCGCTGGGCTGGCCTTCGTAGTGATGCTGGCCGCGATGATTGGCCATGCAATTTTGACCTCCTCGAGTACTGCTGTCGGCAGCGAAGTGGTCAGCACCTACACGCCCGATCCCGACGTCACCGCCACCACCCGCTACTCCGACGAGGCCGAAGCAACCGTGATCGTACTCGAAGGAATTGCCGAGGTGCCGACCGGACAAAGCATCGCCGGTGTCTTTCCCGATTCTTATCAGCCTTGCGGCGACTTTGGCCGCACCGTGCTCACCGACCACAGCGACGGCCACCCGCTGCTGGCGCTGGCCATCGACGCCAACGGGCGACCCGAATTCACCGCGCTTCGCTTCTGACGAACACCGCGGTTCCGCCGCATTTTTTTTAATCACAACGTTGTGAATCACTCTCCCAAAATCCTTGGTAAAATCGCCACGACACTGTTCGCGGTGGCGTTTTTAATCGCATCGATCAGCTCGACATCTGCTCAACAGAGTCCCGACGCCAAGCAGGATGGACAGATCTGGGGAGCGCTGTTTTTCGGCACCAATGGCGAGGTGGAAGAAGCCACCGAAGGCAAGGCCAAGGCCATCACCGACCGTCTGCGCAAAGCCTTCGACGAAACGCATTTCCAGCTGCTCGGCGAACACACTCAGGCGATCTTCAGCGAATACGAAAGCTGGGTGGTGCCGTCGAAAGACATCTTCCTGAAAATCGATTCCAAAGGTCCTGCCAAAGACGGCGAAGGCATCAACCTGCACCTGCAAGTCTGGCGCGAAAAAAACGTCCTCGTCAAAACCGACGTCGTCCTGCGCAAAGACCCCATCTTTATCCGCGGCCCGAAGTGGGGTGACGGCTACCTGATTCTGGCGATCGAGCTGCGCTGATTCAATAAGCAACGTAGGGATTGAACTCCACGGCTCGACTGACAGACTACGCTATGCGGTTTCGATGTTCGAAAAATCCTCGCGGTGTATTTCGTTGGCTGGTGCTGACAGCAACCCTCGCGCTCGCCAGCTGCTCCACCAGCGGCCCGCAGCCTCCCGACTTCGGCAAGCTCTACAGCACCGCCGCTATGCAGCACGGACCGGATCGAAACCCGGTCATCGTCATCCCCGGCATACTCGGCTCCAAGCTGATCGATGACAACAGCGGCAACGTCGTCTGGGGAGTGGTCGGCAGAGGTTCGGCCGATCCAGGCACGCCCGAAGGTCTGCGCCAGATGGCATTGCCGATGCAGGTCGGCGTGCCATTGCGCCAGTTGAACGACGAAGTCATGGCCGATGGCGCACTCGAATCTCTCGACGTAAAACTTTTCGGCGTAGCGCGCGTGCATCCCGAAGCCTACGCCTCGATCCTCAAATCCCTGGGTGCCGGCGGCTACACCGACCAGACGCTTGGCGAAGCAGGCGCGGTCGACTACGGCGGCAATGACCACTACACCTGTTTTCAGTTCGGCTACGACTGGCGACGATCGCTGCCCGAAAATGCGCGGCTACTGAGCCAGTTCATCGAACAGAAACGTGTCGAAGTTTCCGCCGAACACCGTCGACGTTTCGGTGCCGCCGCTGGAGCTAAGCCAGTGAAATTCGATATCGTCGCCCACTCGATGGGCTGTCTGCTGACTCGCTACTATCTTCGTTACGGCGACCAGCCGCTGCCCGCCACCGATCGCGTGCCGACCCCGACTTGGAAAGGCGCTCGAGGCGTCGATAAAATCATACTGGTTGCCCCTCCCAACGCCGGCTCTATTTACGCAATTAAGCAACTCCAGGAAGGACTCAAGTATCCTCTGATTCACGAATACCCCGCCGCCATGCTCGGCACCATGCCGGCGATCTATCAGCTGCTGCCACGCGGACGCCACAACAACGTGCTCGACAGTGACCACAGCACCGCTGCCGACCCGCTCGATATCGCCTTTTGGGACCGGCATCAACTCGGCCTGCTCAATCCCTCCGTCGACGAGCAACTCGCCCAGCTGCTACCCGAAGCTCCCGACCGGGCCGCCCGGCTGGCCATCGCCCGCAACCATCTCGACAAATGCCTGACCGAAGCCCGCCGCTTTCACGCCGCACTCGATCAACCTGCCGATCCACCATCGAACGTTCACCTGTCACTGTTTGTCGGCGACGGCATCGACACTCCACGTCAGGTGGCCTATAATCCTGACAAAGCCACCTTCGACGTTATCGCTCGAGAAGCCGGCGACGGCACCGTCACTCGTTCCAGCGCGCTGCTCGACGAACGTCGCAACGATCAACTCACCCAACGGCTGCGCAGCCCGATTGATTGGCACGACATCGACTTTATTCCGCAAGACCATCTCGGCGTCACCCGCGACCCGGTGTTCATCGACAACATTCTGTTCACGCTGTTGGAAAAACCGATGGACCACTGACCCGGACCCAGTGGACGAGAGCCCGATGCCCGCGTCTCGCCGACCGGAGCCATGCATGAATAGCTGCGGTCGCTTTCAACGGTTGGCATAGTAGGGCGGCGCGCTCCGCCCGCCCCGATGCGGTGACCTCAACCAGCTCGCCTCGTCCATTGCCAGCAAGCGAAGCGCTTGCCCTCCAATTCAGCGACTCCGATCACCTCCCTCTCGGCATCCTGATGCCTCTTTTTACGAGCCCGAACGTCCGCACCCTACCCTACCGCATCGATCACCCCATCTGCGGTTTCCTGCTGCAGGCGCAATTGTCCACAAGCCGCATCGATGTCATGGCCCTTTTCGCGGCGCAATGTCGACGCCACGCCGGCCGCCTTCAGCACTTCATAAAATGCCTCCTGCCGCTCCTCCGACGGCCGCTCCCATGGCAATCCCTCGACCGTGTTGTAGGGAATCAAATTTACCAAAGCGCCCACCGAGTTGGCCCGCTTCGCCAACAGATGCGCCTGATCCAAACCGTCGTTCATGCCGGCGATGAGGATGTATTCAAACGTCAACCGCTGCTTTTTCTTGGCGCCCCAAACCCTGAGTGCCGCGAACAATCGATCCAGAGGATACTTCTTGTTCACCGGCATGATTCGTTCGCGCACCTCGTCGCAGGCACCGTGCAGGGAAATCGCCAGGCGGATCTGCACCGGCTCATCGGCGAGTTTTTCGATCTGCGGCGCCAGCCCACTGGTCGATACCGTCATGCGTCGCGCGCCAATGTTCAGCCCCCACTGACCATTGATAATCGAAATCGCCGTGCGCAGATGAGTCAGGTTCGCCAGCGGTTCGCCCATGCCCATGAACACCAGATTGTTGACCGTGTCACCTGACTCCTTCTCCGCCTGCAAAACCTGCTGAACGATCTCCGCGGCCGTCAGGTTGCGGGTAAATCCAGCCAGCCCGCTGGCGCAAAATTTGCAGTCGTACGCGCAGCCCACCTGACTCGACACGCACAAAGTTCGGCGATCCGATTTTTCGCCAAACATACCCACGGAAGCCGGGATCAACACCGTCTCGATCAGTCTCCCGTCCTCGAGCCGGAACAAATATTTCCGCGTCGTGTCTTTTGATCCCTGAACCCGCACCGTCGCCAGCCCTTCAATCGAGAAACTCTCAGCAAGTTTTTCACGCAAGCCCTCCGACAGATTACTCATCGCCGCAAAATCTTCGACCCGCTTCACATACAGCCAGTCGAGAATCTGCTTCGCGCGGTACGGTTTTTCACCGATCTCAGCAAGCCACGCCTCAAGCGCGTCTTTGTTGAGTCCGTGAATCGATGGTTTTTCGTTGGCCGGCATGAACTTGGTCAGAAGCATAACAAACCACGGATTGACAATGCGGCACGCGCAAATTCCATTGCCGAAACTTCTTCGTATCTCATTTCATGCCTGAAACCGCCCCTGCTCCCCTCGTCCTGATTCTCTGCACCGGCAACTCCTGTCGTTCCCAGATGGCCGAAGCGCTCCTCCAACGGGCAGCCGGCGATGCCCTGCGCGTAGTCAGTGCAGGCTCCAATCCCAGCGGCTACGTTCACCCGCTGGCAATTCGCGCCATGCAGGAAATCGACATCGACATTTCCACTCACGAATCCAAGCACCTCGATCAATTTCTCGAATCTGGCGTCGAAACCGTGATCACTGTCTGCGGTAATGCTGACCAGGCTTGTCCCGCATTCCCCGCTCTGCTGCGTCGCTACCATTGGGGCTTCGACGATCCCGCCGATGCCGAAGGCAGCGAGGCAGAGCAGCTGGCCTTTTTCCGCCGCGTCCGCGATGAGATCGACCGCGTGTTCACCGCCTACGGTTGCGGGCGCAAGGACAGTCAGCCTGCTACCAACAAATCTATCGGGTCGGTTTAAAGGATGAATTCACGCGCCACAGCTGCGGAACTGATCGATCGGTATCAGCTTGAGGCCCACCCTGAAGGTGGTTGGTACCGCGAGATTCATCGTTCGGATCAACGCGTCGATTCACCGGTTCATGGTGAAGTCCGCAATGCTTTCACGCACATCTATTTCCTTCTTGAACGGGATCAGGTCAGTCGATTTCACCGCGTTCTTCACGGCGAAATCTGGAATTTTTATCAGGGCGATCCGCTTCGATTGATCTGCTTCGGCGGAAAAATCCAGGAAACCCTGCTGGGCGACTCCGATGGTGTGTTCGCCGCAGTAGTCGAGCCCTGCCACTTTCAGGCCGCAGAAACCACGGGCGAGTATTCGCTGGCGGGTTGCAGTGTCGCCCCCGGCTTTGAGTTTGCCGACTTTGCCTTTCTCGATACTAACCCTGCTGTCGAAGCCGACCCAATTGCGCAAGCTCTGCGCAGCACTCACGGCTTCGATAAATTTCTCTAGCACGCAGAGGCTACGACCAAGTTCGAACGATCAGTCCACGAAAAAGGACGAGGCCTCGCCGGGAAATCCGGTTCGAACCTCGTCCTTAAAGAGACAAATACCGATCAAGGCTTGTCGTAGTCATTCACCACACGGAATTCCGACGGCGATGGAGTCTTCGGCTTAGGTGCCGGCCTGTAGACAGTTTTCGGCTTCGGCGCGGGTGCCGGCTTGGATGTCGGCCTCGGCGCGGGTTTCTCCGGTGGAAGGTAGACGTGCGTGGTGCTCGGTGGAGGCGAGACACAGGAGGTCAGCGTCAACGCACCAACCGCTACAAGAGCCATCAGATGTGAGATATACTTTTTCATAGTCAGATTTGGTTTTTGGTTTAATCCAGTTTCAGGTTGGGCCGCGACGGCGGCAATCACATTCACTCATTCGCCCCACTTACCCCGTCATGGGCCGGGCCCCGATGGAGATACAATGCGGTGCGATGAAGTGAATCAGGGTGAGGTTGCACGAAAATCGCTGGCAGCACCGGGATCACCGATCTGCTGAGGCGAACCCGGCACCGTCGTCGGAGGGCCGGAAGGCGCACGAGTGATGTAGCGGGTCGTCGTCGTCGATGTCGACTTCTTTGGGGCCGGCTTTGTGGGAGCGGGCTTCGGTGGTGCTTCGTGAAGAACCACGGTGTCTGGGCGGTGTTGCACGCAACCGACAGAGGCAAATGCCAAGCCGGCGAGAGCCATGAGTGTAAAGAAGATTTTCATAGGTATTCGTATCAGATGATTAATAGTTTGTTTGATCTAAACCCAGATTATTATTTCGGAGGATCAACTGGCTGCGAGGAACCGGGGTCAGTGGAACCACGGGGGCCGATGGAAGGTGCCATGACCGTGCCACGACGTCCGACCAATGCCGACCAACCGCAACGGCTGGAGACTTTTGCAAAGTGAACGACGACGGTCACCGAACCATTGTAGTCCGAACGCCAGCGAACACCAGCGAGTCCGTTGTCGACCTTACGGGTGTCCTTCACGATGCTGTTACCGGTCTCAGACTCGATCCAGACATCAACGTCCAGAGCGAAGCGGTCACCAGCGAGAATGAACACGTAGTCCAGTCCACGATTTACCGGGACCTGAAACTCAAGAGTGGTGGCGAAGCCGGCGTGCCCCTCTTTCGACGGTGCCAGGTAGAAGCCCATGCCAGTGTATTTAGCCGCCATTTCAAAGGCTTTGTCACTGGCTTCCGCCGGACTGGCTTGCACCGAGTTAGTTTGTGCCAGTAGTGCAAAAGCACCAGCAGCCATGAGAGCGTATAGTTTCGTAGTTTTCATTTTCTTAGTTATTAGGTTAAGCATCCCCAAATACCGCGCTACATGTCGAGCGAAAACAAGTATTTGTTGGGATATGTCAGGTCAGACAGTCGAGTTAGGCGTTGTTGCGTTTTTTTAACGAAGAAATCATCAGCACCGGAAGAACCACGGCTGAAAGCCCCGCTATACCCCAGGAAAATACCGGCCATTGCCACTTCACACCCGCCGCCGCAGATGCCCCCATTGCACCCATGCTCTCCAATAATGACATCTTTTCGCTGTACCACTGCTGCGCGGCCAGTCCGATGTTCAAGAGAAATCCAAACGCAATCGCTGTCGGCAGAGCCGCCCAAGCTGGCTGACGAAGCAACAGTAAAATCAGTGACAACACCAACAGACCAACCAGCAACCCACTTCGAAAATTTCCTCCCCAGCTAAGCTCGGAAAAGCGCACACTACCCGCCAACGGCACTTCAGCAAGCGCCTGCGAAGCACCCAGCAATGTCGCCGCGATAGCGACGAGCAGCAGGGCACAGGGTATTTTGGGTATCATATAGATGCTCTAGTCATGGAAATGGGGGTCATTTCAGAAAAAGTGAAAAATTAATTAAAAGGCCAATAACCAAACGAGCTCAGTTAAATTGAAATTTGAACTCCTGCTTGTTCGGATCTGGATTGGATTCGCGTACCCGGACGCCGTTATCAGTCGGTGTCGGCAGCTGAGCTGGCGGCTCAGGCCTGACATTGGCGCCGGGATCGGAGGCGGCCGGTGCAGCATCACGTGCGGGTACCGGTTGGCGGTCAGGAGCTGCTGGTGCCGCAGTCATCGTCGCTGACGCTAAAGTTTTTTCGACGCTCTTGGAAATGATTGGATCCATTTTAGGCTCCAACGCCTTGACGATCAGGCCAGCGACCTTATCGGCATCGATCCCCTGCGAGGAACCCTGCGCTGTTCCCATCTGCTCTTTCAGCGTATCCATCGTCGCCTGCATCGCCGCAAGCTGACCATTCAGAGAACGCTCGGATTCACGCAGTTGTGCGAGCTCTTTGTCCTTAGATTCGATCTGCTGTTTGTAGCCGTCAGCCATGATCGACATCTGGGCAGCAGGATCACTGCAAGATTGTGAAAACAGGCCAGCAGCAACGAGAAGGGCGCAAAAAGAGTATTTCATAAAGGTAACTCGCGAGGTAGTCCAGACGCACGAGTATTCCGTGCCGCACACGAATCGGCAAGTTTTTTCCCAAACAGTTGTGGACAAACTCACCGACAAGACATCGTTGAGGTGGGTTTAGACATTGACAGCAGCATCAGATGCAGGCTTCAGTTGCAGCATGATTTCCGCAATCACTGCTCGAGTATCCCGACGCCTCTCTCTCCGGTTTCCCATCGGTATAGCAGCCGCGCTGACCGCACTATCCGCCAGTATTTCGGCGGCACAGAATGACGGCCCGCCGCCACGCTCGGAGCGTGTTCAAGTCGGTCTACCGCAAGTCAACGTGATCGACAAAATGCTCGCCATCGAGGGCGCTCTTGCACACACACTGAATCGCTATTCAGAAGAAGACTGGGCGCAGGACTACCTCGATCTCTACAAGACCTATAGCAAAGACGGCACGCCCGGAAATCTAGAATCCAAAGGCCGTCCAGTGATGGCAATGGCTCTCGGTATCAAGGCTTCGGACGGCATCCTCGCCCTCAAGGGACGCGGTGTGGAGCAGCTTAACAACTGCGCGGAACAGATCGAAAAACTGGCTGGATCCTTGGGCATCGAAAAAGAATATCTCTCGAAGGCTTACCAAGTTAAACAGCACGCCAACAACAAGCAATGGCTCGAAGCTTTCATGTATCTCGGCTTTCTTCAGCACGAAGTAATTCGTAAGCTCAACGAAAATCCGGAGCGCAAAGACGAGGCCATTCTGGTGGTCATGGGTGGCTGGCTTCAGGCTGGGCGCTGCGTCACCGACACGATCCTCAAGAACTACAGCGGCGATTTGTCGAATACCATGCGCGAGCCAAAGATGGTCGAGTTGATGATCACCGAACTCGACAGTCTACCCGACGACCTGAAGCAACATCCTTCGGTAGTAAAACTCATTGCCCTGCTGCCACAGGTTAAGGAAAAAGTTGACGTTGGTCTCTACGATCCCATTCCGAAAGAAGACGTCCAGTGGCTGCATGACAACCTCGGTGCTCTGGTCGACGAGGTGATGGCTCCCGCAGTCGCCGAGTAGCGCCACTGGTTGCACGCTCTCGCAGTAAAATTGGGTGCTGCCATCTTAAGGCAGCAGGCAAAGGTTGTTTGCAGCGAGCTTCGTTCCGTCGTTGACATCGGCGCGGGCCATGAGCTTTGGTAGGCTCATGATCTCTTCTACAGGCCTTTGCGTTCCTAGTCGTATCCGCCCGCTGAAGCGGCAGAGTCCCGGCAAGCCGAGTTCACTATATGGTCTAGCGCTTGTTCTCCTGCTGTTGGCAACCACTTTTGCCAGCGCCAGCAACGCACAGGACGAGCTGCCGCAAATCGACGTCATCGCGAAACTACTGATGCTCGAAGGAGCACTAGGCGGACCACTACAACGAACCTCCGAACAGGAGTGGGTAGAGGACTACCTGAGCCTTTACAAAAAATTCCATCGCACCACCGACGCCGACGGGCTGGATGGCAAAGGCCGCCCGACACTGGCGCTGGCGCTCGGCATCAAAATATCCGATGCGATTCTTGCCGTCAAAGGACGCAACGCCGAAGGCCTGGAGACCAGCCTGGGGCAAATCGAACAGCTTGCCGACAAATTGGGTATCGCAGCAGAGCATCTCAGCAAATCACAAAATGTTCGCCAACACGCCGCCGAAGCCCGATGGCATGACGCCTTTATGTATTTCGGCTTTCTGCAACACGAACTGATTCGTCAGCTGTCGCGCAGCTCCGAAACCAAAGGCGACGCCGTGCTCGTGCTCTGCGGCATCTGGCTGCAAAGCGGCCAATGGGTCACCGAGATCGTTCTCCAACACTACAGCGACCCGCTTTCCCAATCGCTCAAGGAAGTGAAAATGGTCGAAGTCCTAAGTAACGAGGTGGACAAACTGCCCCACAGCTCCAAACAGGATTCCGTTGTGAAAGACCTCGCCACTCTGCTCTCTGCAGTGCCGGCCCATGTCAACGCCGAGCAGTCCGGCGGCATATCGAAAAAAGATGTGCAGTGGCTGCAAGATCATTTCGGAAAGCTCGTCGCCCAAACGACCAGCTCGGGCGAAGGCGAGATCAAGGACAAGGCGAACGCTGAAGAGCAGGAGTGAACCGGCTCGCTAGATCCGGCTCCTGTTAGTCAGCTTCTACTTCCCGGCATCAGTTGCCTACCTGCTTGCGCACCAGCGTGACGAAGATCAACAGGTAGCTGAGCCCCACCCACGCACCGAGAATCATCAGACTGTAGCGCGCGCCACCCAGGAAAATGTAGCGAGTGCCTTCGTTGAACAGCACATCACTACGGTGATCGACCGATTCACCTTCAAGCTTTTTAAAGCGTTTGCCGACACCTAGTCGATTAACTAACAAGTTCTGCCATGACTTATTGACGTCACTGATCTTGTCGTATTTCTCCTCGTGCTGCGCCCCCTTCGCCTCAAACCACACCGTCTCTTCATCGAACGGCGGCGAAGCGAAGAACGCCGGGATTTTCGTCTTATTGGTCACTCGCGGCATTCGCAGCCCGTAGATATTCGCGACATCCATGAGGCGCTGCACGTTGTAACTCGGCAGCGTATTAGAAAAGACATACACCGGCGTTTTCATCTCCGGCACCGTGACCACAAAACTACCGAACAAAATCTGCGGGATCAAAATCAGCGGTACCCACATAACCGCCTGCGTCGGAGTCCGCACCAGCGCGGATACCACCAGTCCCATACTGACGCCCACCAGTGCGGCCGCCAAAAGTGCTGCTGCCCGCAACCCCAACAACAGACTCAGAAAACCCAGCCAGGATTTCTCCGGCTGCTCTTCGAAGGTATCGCCGGGCGCCACTTCAACTTTTTCCACTCCCAGCTGGTCCAGAAAGTTGGCCCGGATCCGAAAGATGCCGGCCATCAACTCCAACATTTGGAACTGAGAATCGTCGCCACGCAATCCGGTCGGGTTGCGATAATGAATCGTCGGACTGATATCCGCTGTCGCCTTGAAATACGCGTCATCTTTGTCAGCAGTAACAAAGAAATCGTCTTCAAACATCGAACCCGGATTATCGACCAGTGCCGGTGCATCAGCAGCCGGTGCTTCGTCACCCTCCGACGACGCTCTTTTACCATCACGGTAGAGAAGATCGTTCTGCCCCATAAAAAAGCTCTCACGAAATACCTTTGAGCGAAGCTCTGGATTACCACGCCAAGTCGCCGGTTCGGTCGGCAGTTTCTCAGGGTGAATCACATAGCTGACCGCCGTAATCGTTACGAAAATCAACACCGCCTGAACCGTCGTGATCGCCGTCAGAAAGACAAACTTGCTCAGCATGTAGGCATTAATCCCGAGTCCCGCCAGTCGCTCTCTTCGAAAAATCGCCAACTCCGCGACGATCTGCTGCGCCCCGTTCGAACAGCCAAACCACAGCGTCGCGATCGCTGCCAGGAACATCTGGAACACGACATTGCCACTCACCCAACCCACCAGTCCACCGATCAATAAAGCCTGCGCCAGCAGGAAAAGCAGGTTCAATCTGTCGGCGAGGAGAATCGTCCACTGGCGCTGCAAAAGGATGCGCATCGAACTCAATCCACCCGCTCCACGAGTTGCTTTTTTCACTCCAACTGGCTCGTTGTAAGGCACATCCGCCACCTCAGCCTTATCCGCAAACTCTGCCTCGAACTCTTGGCGCCACTTCTCTCCGGTCTTGTTTGGGTTGTCGAGTTTGAGATAGATTTCATCCAGTGACTCGACGTCGAAAAACTTGCGCGCCTCTTCGTCCCGCCCCTGAAAAATAACACGCCCCTCCTGGATGAACGTCACTTCATCAAAAAGGTAAGCTCTGCCCAGTACATGCGTTGTACACAACACCGTGCAATCGGTCGCCGCCAATCGACGCAACAGTGTCATCAGTGCAAATTCCGTGGCGGGATCCAGCCCCGACGACGGCTCATCGAGCAATAACACCGCTGGCTTGGCCAACAACTCGGTCGCGATACTGACCCGCTTGCGCTGCCCGCCCGACAGCTGGGTGATGCCCTTCTTGCGGTGAGGGCTGAGCCCCAAACGCTCGATCGTTTCATCGACCAAATCACTAATCGCCGCTGCCGGAGTACTCGAATCGAGCCGAAGACGAGCGCTGTAAGTAACCGCCTGCTCGACCGTGAGTTCACGATGGACAATATCATCCTGTGGCACGTAACCGATCCCCACCCGACGCATGTCGTCCGTGCTCGCCAGCTTGATTCCATTGATCCATACCTCCCCCGAAGTCGCGGGATTTATCCCGCACAAGGCATTCATCAAAGTCGTTTTGCCCTGCCCCGAACCACCGAGAATCCCGACAAAAGAACAACGATCCACCTCGATGCTGACATCGTTCAGGATTCGCTTACCGCTCTTAAACTCCAGCGTCAGGTGCCGCCCCTCGATCTTACCGCCGACCATGTTCGCCACGCCCTTGATCGAACGCCCCGTGAACTCGAAGTTGTAGCCACCGATCCTGAATCGATCACCAATGATCACCTTTCGAGTCGTGAAGCGTTGACCATTAAGAAACGCGCCCACCTGACTTTCATCGGTCAAAAAATACTCACCGCCGCGATTTTCGACCACCACATGACGCCGCGAGATCGATGCATCATCCGGATCCAGTCCAACCTTTTCCATCCCATCCTGATCCCCCGCCGCGCGCCCGAACACCAAGGTCTTGAGTCCCTTCAGCGCCACCTCAGTCACCGGCTGCCCCTGGAATACCGGCTGATCCGGCATCCTCTCAAAACGCAGCACTACATCGGGGATCTCGATGATATCGCCGTCCTGCAAATAGCACACTGACGAAATGCGGCTGCCATTTACCCGGATACTCTTCTCCGCTCGCGGTGACGCCGCTCGGATCGTCCACGTCGCACTGCGCGACTCCCAGGCGAACTCACAATGCTGCGGTTCGATATTGGCTCCCGAAATCTGCAACTGGCAGCCCGTGTTGGCGCCTAGCACATCGCCATCTTTAGCTAATTCATAGCGGAGAACTTGGTCATTGAGGCAAAATGTCAGCTTTCCTTTCATAGTAACGATCGGGTCGGGACCCGGCACAAATGTCTCCCCGGATGAAAGCTTCTTAGCATTGCTGCCTACGATTGGAAAACCCGAAATCCTTTCTTATCGCGCGATCTAGCGCATTTCCTCTGCGGACTGTTCAACTGGTTACAATCAGAGATTGCCAACTACGCAGATATTTTGTATCTTCCCGGACGGCTATGAACTCGATTCCCAAATTTGCTATCGCATCCTTTCTCGCACTCTCGCTCTTTGCGACCAGTAGCTGCGCCAACATGAGCGACGGCACTCGCACAGTAGCTCAGGGCGGCATTGCCGGAGCACTTCTCGGTGGCGGACTCGGCTACCTCGTCGGCGGCGAAGAAGGCGCTCTGGTCGGAGCGCTCGCCGGTGGCGCCGTGGGTGCCGCTTACGGCAGTTCGGTGGCCCGCAAAAAAGCCGCCTACGCCAGCGAAGAAAAGTGGCTCGACGACTGCATCGCATCAGCCAATCAGGACTACAACAACGCCGTCGCTTACAACAGCAGTCTGGAAAATGACGTCTCCAGCCTGAAAATACAAGTCGCCCAAGCACGCTCCTCCAGCGAAAAAACCGCCGCCAAGCGGCAGGTTGCCGCCAAGATCAAAGCTACCGACAAACAACTCGCTTCGATCCAACAGCAGGTGCAGGACTACAACTATGGAGCTCAGCAGGCAGGCGGCGGAGCTAAAGCTGGCCAACTGCGCAGGACGGTGTCCCAATTCGAGAGCACCGAACGCTCGATTCAGACCCAGAAGAATTACCTCGCCTCACTGCAGAATCAGATCGACGCCTGATCGTTGAATTCCATCTGCCTGGTAGCCTCCAGGCCCTGCCCCCGCTGCCAGTCTGACGCCACGTCATGAAAGCACTTCGCACGATCACCCTCCGTCACGCTGCAGCGCTCGCCGTTGTAGTTATGGCATTGACCTTGAGCTCATGCGAAACCACTGGTGACCCCACACAAGGCGGTCTGTTTGGCTGGTCCGAGGGCAAAGCCCAGCAACGCCTGGGTGAGCGCGAAGCCGTTCTCCAGGACACCCGCAACGCCACCGGCTCCGTAGAGAACAGCAACTGGAAACTCGAAGCGCAAAAAGCCGAGCTGCGCAGGCAACGCTAGGTGTAGTTCGAGGCAGACTATCATTCACAAAAAGCCCGCATGGACTCGCCAGTCCGTGCGGGCTTTTTCTTTTCCAACCCGTCTCTTTCCGCGCTCCGCCCGCTAAAACTCAAAGGATATTGCGTCGTCATGTTTGGTTGCACGCCGCGTCCCGGCCAGCGAAGCTTGGCGCCATGAGAACCCTTGCACTCCTCGCTGCCACCGTTCTCCTTTGCATTGCCATCCCGGCACCAAGGGCGCACGCGCAGACATTTTCGGATGCTGAACTTGGCGCGATCAACCTTTTCGAAGATGCCGCCGATGCATTTCTCTCGCGAGCCTACGATCCGCTCACCCGCAAAGAAATTTACCAGCGCTCCCTCGATGGCGTAATCAAAAAACTCGGCGAACGCTTCAACGAATTTCATATCGACCTCAAAGCCCTGCCCGACGACGAAGCTCGAAACGAATTTTTCTGGCACCTGCAGGACATCTCCAATGCTCCCGGCCAACGCCTCGACATGCGCAAGATTGCAGAGGTGGGCATCCGCGCTACGTGCAAATCCATCGATCCTTACACCCGCTACATCAGCGCCGATGATCTGTCCGTTCACCAGCGCGCCAGCACCGCAGCCAAATCCGGTATCGGAATTACCATCTATGACGAGGGCGACGGCAAGTTCGCCGGCTATCCTGTTCAAAATTCTGCCGCCGAAGCCGCCGGACTCAAGCCCGGCGAGGAGATTCTGTCCGTCGACGGACGCCTGATCAAAGACGAAACACTCGAAACCATCGCGAGTCTGATTCGCGGCGCACCCGGCACGGAGGTCGTGCTGCAACTGAAACGCAATTTCGGTCGCACCGAACGCGTTACCATCCGCCGTGAAGCCCTCGACATCCCGCCTCTCAGCGTAAAGGAACGTTTCGGCCGATACACGATTCACATTCGTAAATTCTCGCCCGACCTCCCGGATAAGCTTGCCGAAATCCTTCGCGAGATTAAGCCTGGACCGCTGCTTACCATCGACCTGCGCGGCAATTCCGGCGGCGACATCGTCAGCGCACTAAAGGTTGTCGATCTGTTCCTTGGCCCCGATCAACTCGTTACCACAGTAAAGGAGAGAGTCGGACCTGATGTCGTCTTTACCACCTCCACGCCCAAACAGTTCGAAGTTCCCACACTGGCGATCCAACAAGACGGTGGCACCGCTTCCGCCGCGGAAATCTTCATCTCCTGCCTGGTACTAAGCGACGAGATCCGGGCCATCAGTCAGGGGCAAAAAACCTACGGAAAAGGCCGCGTGCAGCAAAGAATCCCCTTAAAGGCCGGGGGCATCCTTCAGCTATCCGTCGGCGAATACCTCGCTCCGAACGGCCACTCCGTCGATGGCATCGGCCTGCTGCCGTCCGCTCTCAATGACGGCAAAATTTTCGCCGAAGAAGGCGAAAAATTCGACGACGGCAAATTGACCGAAGACGACGTGCCCGAGGCTGAAAAATCGGACCCCAAATAGCCCCGCCTGGACTAACTCGAAGTATTCCCTTTGATCACCAGCTCACCCCGGGTCACCGCAGGACTGATCCCGCTGACGCTGTTGCCGGCACAGTTATTGCCGCTGATTTCGCCGATCACTCCCTCCCCGGCGTGGATGCCTAGATTGGAATTCTTCGTAGAAACGTTACCCACAACGCTAACCTTTAGGCCTACTCCTTCCAGCATGATGCCATCGATGCTGCCACGCACGTCGTTGCGATCGAGGAAAATTTCATGCCCGTCTTCTCCGCCGATGTAGATGCCCAGGCCAACATTGCCATTGAGTATGCAGTAGCGAATCACCGATTCCGGATGAGGATAATAAACAAAAATGCCCCCGTCTTGCTTGTTGCCGCTCACCGTCACTCCATCAAGAACGACCTTGTTCATCCCCCCATTGATGACTACCGCCCCGGCATCTTCTTGAGTGAAGGTCATGATGCCGAGCATCTCATTTTTTGAAGCCTTGCCCCCGTTCATCTCCAGGGTATTGCCGCCATTCAACAAAATGATCCCGGCGGCGTTGTTTTCTTCGAAGTTGCTCCGAGTCAGTACTGCCGTTCCCTCCGCCTCGAGCGACAGACCACTCTTGCCGTTACGGTTTCCCTTCGACAACTTGATCGTCGCGTGGCCGTTCCAGGCAGAAACAAATCCGTGATCGCCATTCGATTCGGCAACACAATTGCTCAAAGTCGCCCGCGCCCCGCGCTCTACTTTGAAGCCACTCAAGGTGTTGTTCGATGCGTTGCAATCGTCCAGATCCGATTCTCCTGCGCCGGTAATCACGACCCCGTCACTGGCGCCACTAAACGAGCAATTGGTCACCTTGATCGAACTGGAGATGATGTGCAGCAGAGGGTAGACCTTCTTTTTCGCCTCCACCGACTCAGGATCCCCTTGAAACATTCCGTCAAAATTGAATCGTATCCCGTCAACGCTCCCGGTTCGGCAATTTCGCGCAGATAGAGCTGCCCCCAAATGAATATCAGCCTGCACGATAACGCCGCCCTCGCTCTCCGCTTCCAAGCGCACGCCGTCGCGCAACGTCAGCATTTCTTCGTAGGTATTGTTTGCGATGGTAATCGTGTCGCCCGACTTGGCAGCATCGATCGCTTCTTGAATGCTTCCGAATTTTCCCGGCACAGTGAACGGTGAAGAGGGCTCGGGCGGCTTTGGCGGCGGCCTGTTGACCACAACCGTCGGCTTCGGCGGTTCGGGGGCCGGTTGCGTTTTGTTGTCCGTCGCAGTGTGCTTCGTACCGCTATCCGTCGTCCCAGCTTGCCCATTTGAACCATCGGAACCGCTCGCTGGATCGGGTCTAGGAGGTTTCGACTTCCCGACACCTGGACCCGCACCACCATTCTCCACTAATTTTGGATCGCTACCGCCATCGTCTTTGTCGTCGGAAAACACTCCTTTATACGCAAACAGCCCGCCCACCAGCAGCATCAACAAAACCGCCGCGATGACGAAAAGCGTTTTTGTCCTGTCTCCGGCATGACCAACCGAATAGCCGCCGCCCCCCTCTGGCACCGTCGCTGTCACGGTAGCCCCGCTCGACGTTAGATTGGTCAGACTGCCGGTAGCATTCACCGTCACCCCGACCGTATTCTGCCCCGTTGTATGCATCCCCTGTCCGCCGGTCACCGAGACATTGACCGCACGTGTTACATCTCCAACACTGGAGTCGATCGGTTGGCCGATCTCCGGAATCGCCCCCGTTTGCAAACCTAGTCGAGCCGCCACCTCGGCGATGCTCGAGGGCCGATCTTCGGTCCGCTTGGCAAGGCAAGCCTGAATGACATCGTCCCACAGCTGCGGAAAATCTCCCGCTCCGTCGACCTTGAACTCCGCGCGCCGCTGGTGAATTGACGGCGGCATTTCGTCCTCCACCTGCAAGCCGATGTTGCCCCTGTAAAACGGCGGCTTGCCGGTAAATAACTCATACAGAGTGCAGCCCAGCGAGTAGATGTCATCATCGATCGAGGCCATGCTGCCAAGCGCCTGCTGCGGACTCATGTAGGCCAGCGTGCCCGTCATGGCCATGGTCGCTCCCGTGGTCCGGTTGAGCGATTCTGAAATACTCGCTGCGATCCCAAAGTCGGTGATTTTCAGATCACCCGCCCGATTAATCAACAAGTTGGCCGGCTTCAGATCGCGGTGCACGATCTCCGCCGTGCGATGCGCATAATCCAGCGCCGCCAGCATCTGACGCAACCAGCGTTCGATCCCCTGCGGTTGAAAAACCTTACTCTCCTCGCGCACTCGCAGCCGCCCCATCGTCTCGCCGTCGACATACTCCATCGAAATCGCCGCAAACCGATCATCCTGCAAAAAGTCGAAAAACCGCACGATATTCGGATGCGCAAGATCGAGGCCCCGCTGCGTCTCTTTTTTCAGCTCCTCAACAGCATGATGATCATGCCGCACCGATTCCGGGGTAAATTTCAGCGCGACCTCACGATCCAGTCGCTGATCGCCCGCCAACCAGACCACCCCCATGCCACCCCTGCCGATCAGCTTCTTCAGCTTGAAGCGGTCGAACACAACGTCACCCGATTGATGTCCGCGGATCGTCTCCCCGAAATCAACCTCTTCCAGGTCCACAAAATCGTCGTCGTCTGCCATAGTTCCTTGCCGGCGGCACTAAACTAACGTCAGCAACCGATCAGGGCAATGTTCAGGTCGCAGGAATTTTGCCTTGGACACGGTGAAATGCCTTCCCCATACCGCATATTGAAATCATTTTGCCGAAGCAGACTAATAAGCCTGGCCAGGAACCACCGCGGCAATAGTTCAATAACTTTGGGTAAAATCCCGATCCTGCCGTGACTTCTACGAATCGACATTTATCGTATCCACAGCAAAGCAGAGCCCATCAACCGGTACCGCAGATTTTCTTGTAATGATTGAGCAGTTTCTCGAAGACGACTACGCCATCGAACGGCGCCTCCCTGACAGTGGCTTTGGCAAAGAACGCTACCTTGTGAGCCGGACCAGCGGTGAAAATGCAGGCGGCATCTACGTACTCGATTTCACCCCTCATATCTACCCTCTGACCAACGCCCTGCTCGAGCGTCAGCGGAAACTCGCCGAAAAAATGGCCAACCCACCCGGCGAAGCATTTTGCCCCGTGGTCAAAACCGAATTTCACGCCGAATGGCAGTGCGTCCTTTCCGTCGATCCCGGCCCCCTCAGCTTGCACGAAGTGCTGCGCCAGCGGCAGGCCATCACCGCCCCCCAGGCATCGCAGGTTCTGGCACAACTGACTCGCGCCGTTGAAGCCGCCATCCCTTTTGGTTGGCCTCGCGTGAGCACCGACGCCAAGCACATCTACCTGCATCCTGCGGTCGAGACTTTGCGTCTACCCGCGCCGGAGATTCCCACCTACTACAACGCCGCTCACGAGACCGGTGCCCCAAGCAGCGGCACCGGCGGAGGCGTCACCGACAGCACTGCAATCGACCCCATGCAGACCATCACTTTCAGCACGCAGCCGAACCGTGCCATGGACGGACAAGGCATCCCTAAAGCCTCCCGTGATTACGTGCCCGACCTTTCCCAGTTGGTTTGCGATCTGCTCGGACAGCCACGCCTGCGTTCCAGCGAAGGCAATGTTCGCTTTCAGCCCGTACCAAGTCTCAGTTCCAGTCAAAACCGCGCACTCCGAACCGCATTGTTGCCCGGAGCGCGACAACCGCACCGCACCGCAGCCGAGTTTTTCCAAAGCTTTTCCGGAATTCCACTGGACGACTATCCGCTGGAATCACTCTCCGACCTGATCGTTGAACCAACGCCGATCCCCTCACCGACCGGCCCGTCCGTCTTGTCGCCTCCACCGACCGAAGAGGCACCACTTCCGCTGCCACAGTCCGAGCCCGCGGCAGCCGTGCCACCCGCCGCGCCGGAACCGACCCCCAAGCCGCCCGCAGCACCCGAACCATATCCTGCCCCCGCCGCCGCCAACACCGACGAGATCCCACTGCCCGCCGGCTACCACCTCGAACGTGAACTCGTCAGCAACCAGTTCGTCCGCGTCTGTCATGCCCGCGACCCCTCCGGCGAGAGCGCTCTGCTAACCATTCTCGCGCCCAAGACCACCGGTCGCATCGACACCACCAGCCTCGGCAGTTGTCTCTACGAACTGCAGCAAATCGAATCCGACCACCTTTTGCCGATCCACGAGACCCGCGCCGGCAATCCGCTCACCTTCGTTGCCCGCATAATCAAAAGCGGCATCAATCTCGGCGAAGTCGTACGCCGCCAGAGCCGCCTCACCAAAGAACAAGTTTCACTCGTTCTTGTTGGACTCTACCACGCCTACCTAGATTTTTGGAAAGTCGAATCGACCATCGTCGCATCGTCTCTCACCCAGATCGTTCTCACCCCCGCACCTCCAGCAAGCAACGTCTGGCAACCCGGTGTCTCAGTGAAACTCGACGGCGGCGAAGCCCTGCTCATCGGCACCCGCTTCCGGGAAGAGCCCATGCTGCGACGGCATTTTGCCATCATCGCCTGCCAACTCTTTGGCCAACCAGGCGGAGAGCTCACCTCCCTCAGTTCGATCCGCTTCACCCCCGTCCCCGAACTCAGCGCCGATGACAACGGCCTACTTCGTGAGCTCGCCGATGCCGATAGCCCCGACGCCATCAGCCTCGAGCAATTTCTCACCCGCTTCACCGGTACCAAGTTCGCCCCGCGCGAGGAGTCGGACGAGAAAGGCGCCGACAACACCCCCGTTACCGGCCCGCTGCGTATCGCTGAAAGCTATCGCGACAGGACCGAAGCGGTAGCCTGCACCGGCCTGCGCCTCATGCCCGCCAACAGTGGCATCCCGATTCTCTCGTTCGTTGCCGGCGATGAACCTCTCATCCTCGGACGCTCCGCCAAAGACGCTGATTTCGTCGCCCAGTATTCGCCCCGCTCGAATACCAACGATGCCCGCACCAGAATGATCAGCCGTCGTCAATTGGAAATACGCCGGGTCAAAGGTGATAGCGACCAGTTCAAAATCAAAGACACTGGAAGCCAGAATCCCTCCCTTCTCGACGACTCCAAGACCGTCGACACCCGCAAGATCCGCCCTCCTTTCAGCCTGCTACTCGGTGGCGAATACGCCGTACGCGTAAAGTCCTACCCCAGCCGCTACGAAAAATTCCGCGAATTCGACAAAAGCGTACGCATCACCCAAGCCGAAGAAGAGGAAAACTCCGCCTGCGGCCCCACCCTCATCGTGCGCGGCATGGAGTCACAAATACTGCGCTTCGATACCGCCTGGATCACCTCCGACATCGAACTCGTCGCCGACAACAACGGCGTGCTCCGCCTCGGCCAATCGCAAGGCAACGACATCGCCGCCCGGGTCCACTACTGGCACGAAGAATTCTGGATCGAAGGCACCCCCGGCGATTTCAGATTGCGCATTGACGACACCGATCTCGCCGCCCACGAACTGGCCCCCCTTCGCCCCGGCTCGAAGCTCGACTTCAACGGCATCCGCTACATCGCCAAACGCGGTCCAAACTCTGTGTAGTCACCGGCTAATTTCACTCCCCCTTCACCGCCAGCATTCCACCCAAGGTCCGCACGTACATCACCCCGTTGGCAATCGCCGGTGTAGCTCCACACTCATCTTCCAAACGGTTAAACGCCAGTTGCTGCAAGCCATCGCCGCCCGCAGCGATCACTGACACGTTGCCCTCCTTGTCGATGCAGAAAACTTTCTCTCCGTCACTCACCGGCGAACCGAAAAAATCTCCCTCCGCTTCGGCTCGACCGCGCCACAGCGTTTTTCCGGTCAAGGTTTCCACACAACTGACGATGCCCTGATCGTCCCACAAGAACGTCCGCTCACCGAGAACTAGCACCGACGGAATGTGCGGCACTGACTTTTCTATGCGCCATACTTCCTCGATCTGATCGCCGACCAGACGCACCGCCACACAGTGTTTCGGATTGTTGGTAAAACCGCAGGTGCCAATTATCAAACCGTCCTCCGTCGCCAGCACTGGCGAACTGATCGCCCGCTCCTTGGTTTCGAGATCGAACAGACTTTTCTCCGCGACCAAAGACCCATCCTTCGGATCAATCGCCGTGAAGCCATGCGTCCAGTTTGTGAACATCAGCATGTCCCGCCCGTCACTGGCCTTGAACACACAGGGCACCGAATAGCTTAAGCGCTGACTGCGCCGCTCCACCGTCCAGCGGACATCGCCACTCGCCGCATCTATACCCAACAGATTGCCGCTACCCTCCTGATCATTGTTCAACACCACCAGGTCCCCGACCACGATCGGCGAACCGCCAAAGCCATGCCCGCCGACCACCGGACCGAGGTCGCTTTCCCAGAGCAATTTCCCCTCATGAGAAAAAGCCGCCATCGTCAGCTGCTCCTTGGTTGCCCAGGTAAAATACACTCGCTCGGCATCCACTGCCGGCGTCGTCGAAGCCGGCGTATTGCGCTTGTTACCCTTAAACTTTCCAGTCGAAATCGTGTGTGACCAGAGAGTCGAACCGTCGACGGTACTGACGCAGGTAGGCATCCGCTCCGAAGTCTCCGCATCTGCGCACAGCACGAAAATTTTCCCTCCCCAAATCACCGGCGAACCATGGCCGACGCCTGGCAAGTCGATCTTCCACAAGATGTTGTCCGCCGTCCACTCTGCCGGAATTTTTGCGCCAGCCACGACACCCGCACCGTTCGGCCCGCGCAGCCGTGGCCAATTTTCATCAGCCGCCTGCAAAGAAACAACTGAGGTCAGCGCCACCAACAATGTGAAAAACCTTCTCATGCCGCGCAGTGTCTCGAAAATCTCCGCGCTTTGCAATCCACCCGCACATCGATATTCGAAATTTAAAAGTATCACCACACCCCCGGCAACAGACGCCAGCGCACCTTTTCTCGATACCTCAAATACTCCCCACTGTTCGCCATGACCTGTTCCTCCGCTCGGATGCGCAACACGATCGCCGGTAAAAACGCGATCAACGCCAACCAGCTGCGCAGCTCCAAAGACGCCAGAACCATCGCCACCACCAACAGCGTTTCCCCCGCATAAGCCGGATGCCGAACCCATCGATACGGCCCGCGCACCACCACTCTGCGCAGCGCCGGTAACACCGCAAAACTTCGCCCCAACATCAGCAGCGACGCGACGGTAAAGACACTGCCGATCACGAACAACCCCACTGCCGACAGCCGCCAATCGACGCTCGGCGGCGACCAGCGAAACGCCAAGCCGCCCAGAATAAACGCCGGCAGCGCCATCGCTAACTGACTATACGAGCCATCGATCCTAATCGAACGGCGCGTCAGAAATAAAACTCCAACGAGAACGTGAATGGCAGAACCACAGAGACGCACCGCCCCGATTTCGCCACTTTCCATCCAAGTGTGACGCAGCCCCAAAACAGCCCACGACAATACACTCAAGCCAGCCGCGATGTTGAGCCACACCTCACCCCGAGCTCCGGAACCACCACTCGCACCGCCTCCCGTAGAACGGTCGGCACGCTCGCTCACCACAACCAGAATCCCCAATGGAAGAAGTAGCTGAGTAGGTTCACGACAGCGAGAACAACGATGCTTATGATGATACGGCCCATGGCTTTAAGGATACTTAGGTATTGTGCAACCCACGCTAGAGTTTTCGAACCCGGACCGTCAACGAAAATACCAAGCGCTAAAACCAGCTCGACTTACTCGTTTGCGATCGGTGTTCTGTTTGTAAAAGGAGCTCAATTCGGCGACGCTTCCGACCCGACAATGAAACTCAGTGTAGGAAATATCACTCTCAGACGCCTCGTTGATTCTGCTGGCATTGCCCTCGCCTGCGCAGCGGCCGTCCCGCTGTCGGCCCAGTCAGCCGACCCCGCGAACGCTGAGCAGCTGGCCTTTTTCGAAAGCAAGATCCGTCCAGTCCTCGCCGAAAAGTGCTACAAATGCCACAGCGTCGACTCGGAGAAACTCAAAGGCGGACTCAGGGTCGACTCGAAAAAATCCCTGCTGCACGGCGGAGATATCGGCGCCGCCATCGAACCCGGTGACGTCGACGCCAGCCTGTTGATCGAAGCCATCCGCTACGGCGATCCCGATCTTGAAATGCCCCCCAAAGGCAAGCTCGCCGACGACGTCGTCACTGATTTTGAAAAATGGATCGCCATGGGCGCCCCCTGGCCAGACGAACCAGAACCCGTCGCCGCCAACGGCAGTCCCACCGTCCAACCGTTCGATCTCGAGAAACGCCGCAGCGAACACTGGTCCTGGCAGCCGATCAAAAATCCCGCATTGCCCACCGTCGAAAACACCGCCTGGCCGATCGTACCCCTCGATCAATTTATCCTCGCTAAACTCGAAGCCAACAAGCTCTCCCCCGCCGAAGATGCCGCACCCGCCACATGGCTGCGTCGCGTTTACTTCGACCTGATCGGCCTGCCACCGACGGCGGATGCCCTGGCGGCATTTGAAAGCGCTCTCAGCGCAGCGGCGCATGAAGGCGAGACAGAGGGACAGAGAGACAGGGAGGCTACCGCCGCCCCGCAAGTCTCCCCAT